>CAYYWR010000187.1:0-4067 GCA_964474145.1 uncultured Syntrophomonadaceae bacterium | reverse complement strand
TCTTGGCTTTTGCGCACTCTTTACAGTAGCCAAAATACATTATCTCTTCTTTTAATACTTCATAACCGGTAGATTCTTCTACTGATGATGCCAGCTTTTCCACCTGTATTGCCTTAATATCTTCTACCTTGTTACATTCCAGGCAAGTAATATGTGGATGAGATTCAATGCAGCCATCATAACGGGAGAAATCTTTAGCTAACCTTAACTCCTGAATCAAGCCTTCTTGAGCAAGCAACTCTACTGTTTTATAAACTGTGGCTAAACTTATGGAAGGGAATACTTCTTTAACCTGCCTGTAAATCTGGTGTACACCAGGATGTATTATGGTATTTTTTATAATCCTTAGTATCTCTATCCTCTGGGGGGTAACTTTAATACCCTTGTCCCTTAAAGCTTTTTCCTCATTCATTTGAATACACTCCTTAAAGACTCTGGAACATTATTAATAGCAAAGGCAGCTATTATTACCATGGCTATCATGGCAGTAATCATAACCGGCATTACCAGTGGCTCTACAGTTAGCCTTTTAATCACAATGCCCAGAAGAGCCCACAGGGAAACAAGGGAAATGACCAAATCTTTTCGAATTTTTAAGTATGCAAGGGTAACAACAGTAGCCACGGCTATCATTGCTATGGTCCAAAATACTTCAATTAGATAGTAACGGTTCCAGCCCATATAAACCAGCAGAGCGTTAAAGTTGGCTATGGTAGCAATAGTAATCCACCCCAGATAAATCTGGAAGGGCAGGTGAACCAAAAAAGCTGTTGCTGAGGATACCTTCTTCCTTCCTATATCCAGATTCAAGTAAATTTTCATCAATACCAGTAGCAGAGAAATCATAATTAACAGGGAGAGGGGAATGTTAAGGTGATGCCAGGCAAATATCCAGCTGGCATTAAGTATGCTGGAAACAAAAAAAAAGTATCCTATATCTTTCAGATAGGGCATCTCCTTTTTAAAGGGACTGAAAAGGTCCCGGGCCTGGTATATGGTAAAAACCAGCAATAAAAGATATATTAGGCCCCAGATAGAAAAGGTCAATCCTGCTGGAGTAAAAAGGTTGGGATATAAATCCGATACTTCTGCCGTAGTAATATTGTTTAAAGGTAAGGTATTGGCAGCATAGTTTACCAATATCATTACTGAAAATCCTACCAGATTTAATATTTGTAAATATTTTTGGTTTTTTTGTCCAGTCATCTAATCTGGCCTCCTGTTGTAAAAACATATGAAAAGAGTTAAGCCTTGACAGCTTCACCAATCTTCTCTCCCGTTTGTCTTACTTGTTCTAACTCCTCCTGGTCAGGCCTATATGGAATGTTAATATATTCCTGGGGCATCTCCCATCCAAAAGAACCCATGATTTCACTAGCTTCTTTGGCTCCCTGGCCACCCCAACCATAGGAACCGAAAACCAATCCTATCCGATTTTGAGGGCGTAAACCTTTCACATAAGTAAGAAAGGCACTTACCGTTGGCATCATACCGTTGTTCAATGTAGGGGAGCCTAAAAGTACAGCTTTGGAAGTAAGCACATCTGCCATGATTTCTGATACGTGACTTGCTTGTAAAGACCTGATTACCACAGGCACACCCACAGCCTCCAGGCCCTCTTTCAGAGACAGGGCAATCTTTTTAGTAGACCCCCACATGGTGTCATATACTATTAAAGCCTTGTTTTTGGTCTGGTGGGCGGCCCACTGCCTGTATGAATTTAGAATCTCGAAAATATGACTGCGCCAGATAATTCCGTGACTGGGAGCAATCATATCCAAATCCAATTCTTCCAGAGACTTTATTGCCCTGTTAACCTGTTTTCCGTATGGCAGTACGATATTTGCATAATACTTTGCTGCCTCCTCCCGTATCAAGTCCCAGCCAAGCTCATCATCAAAGCGCAAGCATGAAGCAATATGCTGCCCAAAGGCATCGTTTGACAAGAGAAGTTTTGCTTCAGGGATACAGGTTACCATGGAATCTGGCCAATGCACCATGGGTGTTTGTATAAACTTTGAAGTGTACCTTCCCGTGTTTAGCTCTTCTCCCGAATTTAGCACCATATAATCCCATTTATCCCCACTTTTGTAGTAACGCTTAAGACCCTTTTCACCCTTTGCCGAGGTAACAATCTGGACGTCAGGAACTAAATTCATCATCTGGGGAACACATCCCGAATGGTCCATTTCTACATGATTAACCACCAGGTAATCAATCTTTGAAGGGTCTATCACGGCTTTAATATTTGCAATCATCTCCTCATAAAGATAGCTCTTTACAGTATCCACCAGGGTAACTTTGTCATCTATTATCAGATAGGCATTATAGGATGTTCCTCTGGGCGTGAGGTATCCATGGAAATAGCGCAAATTCCAATCCACTGCGCCCACCCAGTGTATGCCCGGCTTTATTTCAACTGAACTCATATGTTCTACACCCTTCCATGTATTCTTTGTATTAATTGACAAACTATGTCCTGCAGTTCCTGTAAATTTATATTGCCTGACCTAACACCTAACAGCTATTTGAAAAAACAAAACTATAATTCTGATAGTCTAAAACCTGTCCCTTTAGCTTTTTTGCTACATCATCATCCAGTAGTATAGATATATCGGACAACTGTATTTCTATGTCCTGTTCTTTTTTGGTCTCATCCAGAGACATCCCGTAATTAAACCTGCCCCCTCAGCCCATACCACTAACATATATCCTGATATAATTACTTTCTTTTTCCTGCAAGTATCTTTCTAATTCTTTTTCTGCTTCTGGAGTTACCTCCATCCTTCTCCCTCCTTTACCTTACTTGATTATTATTAAAACTTGCCATTATTAATAATAGTTTTTAAAAGATAATGGTTTCTCTTAAATATAAATTAATTGCTACCCATTGTCAAGACAAAACTATTGTTGTTATAAGCTCATATCTGCTTTTTACTGCGGCGCTATTCTTTCCAATAAAAGTAATGAAGGCGGTAAAAAGCCTCCATTACTTTTATATTAACTTATCTAATGTTAAAAAATCCCTTTACCAGTATAACCGGAGTGCCGGCATCAGCTGAACCACTTATAAGGTCAGCAAGACTTGCAATTAGGTCCTCCATCTTCCTGGGAGTGGTCCCCTCTGTCACCATTTCTGTTTGCTCAAAACTCTTTTCCCGGTGGGTAGAAAGCATTTCCTCAATTTCTTCTAAGGATTTGCCCTCTGCATGGGCTGTATCAGCCAGAAACTTGTACTTAACCCCTTCCCGCATTCTATCCTTAAAACCCAAGGTTGTGCCAAAGCTGGGCTGCGGGTCAGCTAGCTCGTAAATCCCAGAGGTTGGATCCTTGTATGCACCATCACCGTAAATTAAAACCTCCACTATTTTACCCAAACCCTGGTAAATCCTTTCCTGTACTTCTTTAGCAAAACTATCACCATTACAGGGTGCAAGATTTAACATCCTATGGGAGGACATGTTGCTTCCCAAAAGCCCCCACTCTGACCAGGCAGGTGCTGAACTATCACTACAAATATCCTGAAGTGTTATACAGTAAGAAACCAGTTGACTAACAATACTCCAGGTCTTTTTACGTTCATGCACATTAGATACTATTACACAGTGGGGATTAAAAGTTGTTATCATTTCAGGGTCATTGGAAAGATAAATAATTGCTTTGGCCCCCTGTTCCTCTATTATTTCTTTGTAGTATCCAGGATAATTCATTTTGGTGATGGGATGAGAGCACTTGTCCTTTATTTTTTCATCATAGTATATAGGTTCCTTCAGGTTGTTGTCTTCTATATATTCCGGGGGAACTATCTGGTTACCCACCTCATCCCCTGGATAAGAAAATTGAAGGATTACCTCACCCTTTGGAACTGCCCTGGCAAATCCCTTAAGTATAAGTGCAAAACGGTTACGACTGGTGATAGGAAAGAGCACTCCCAGTTTACTGTCATCTTCTAGCCTGTATTTTTTTCTGAGTTCTTGGGCTATATCATCAATGGTCACAAAGTTATTCTGTGCCCGGGCTACAACTGATTCTGTAATACAAACAGCATCACCAGTGTCTAAAAAACT
>CAYYWR010000186.1:0-4090 GCA_964474145.1 uncultured Syntrophomonadaceae bacterium | reverse complement strand
TCCTGTACTCTTTTTCTGTTATAGATGTAGACCTCTTTGATGAGGTAATGTCTGCGCTCCAGGTTTCTTTTCTCCGGCAGGAGGGTGTCCTGGATACTGGTCAGAGGCCTTCTGTTGTGGATAGGGAGATAGAAATTCCAGATGTTACAGAGGAACCCATTGACGAATTTTTTGAAACCTACGAGACCATAAAATCTTACCTGGAGGAATACGGGCTGGAGGAGGATGTTGGTATACGATATGAAAAAAAGGGAATTGTCCTGGAGTTAAAAGAAGCGGTTCTTTTTGACTCGGGCAGAGTTGAGTTAAAGCCGGGGGCTTTAGATCTTTTGGAGCATGTAGCACTGATACTGGAGAGAGTACCCAACAAGATTATGATTGAAGGTCATACGGACAATGTGCCTATAAACCGACCACCCATGTTTCCTTCAAACTGGGAACTCTCTGTAATAAGGGCTACCAGTGTCATCAGGTATTTAAGTGAAAATATGGGTTTAGCTCCCGGTCGTTTTATTGCTGTGGGGTATAGCGAATACGACCCCATAGATACCAATGAAACCCCGGAGGGCAGGGCGCAAAATAGAAGGGTTAACATAGTTATAACCGATGAGGAAAAGGAGGAATAGTTATGGCAGATCAGGGTGAAGAAGTCAAAAAGGAAAGCAAAAAGAGGAAAATACTGCTGGTGATAATAATACTGCTGGCCAGCCTCCTTTTATTAGCTGCCGGGGGTACATTTGCCTTTTTCTTCTTTGGTGATTCTCCCGGGACTAACGGCTCTCCTGCTGATGAGCCGGAGCCAGACCACTACTTTAAACTGGAAGATATTCTTGTAAATCTGGCGGATGATCATCAGAGAAGATTTCTAAAGACAAGTCTGGTGCTTGCCTATCACGAAGAGGAGATGGCTGAAGAGCTGGAGATGCGGGAAGCCAAGCTTAGGGATAGAATTATAGATGTTTTGCGAAAAAAGAATGTAGAAGATATTCAAGAAGAAGGTTCTACGGATAAAATCAGAAACGAAATAATTGTTGAAGTTAATGAATTATTATCAGGAGGAATAATAGAAGAAGTATATTTTACCGAGTTCATTATTCAGTAATAACCAGGGGGTGAATATATATATGGGTGATCATTTATCCCAGGAAGAAATAGATAGATTGCTGGGGAAGGCCAGTGATGAAAGCGATGAAAGCCAGGAAAGTCAGGAAGACAGCAGTCAGACCCAGAGTGAAGAACTGGAAAAAGAAGAGTTTGAAGAGAGCGCAGAGGGTATAGAAGGGCTGCGGGTAAGAAAGGCCAAGTTTAAACCTTTAAGAGCCGGTGGCAAAAAGAAGGCAAACCGGAACGTTGAAAATTTCGGTGATGTTGTATTAAAGCTGTCGGTGGAATTGGGAAAGACCACCATGACTATAAGAGATGTATTAACCATGAAAAAAGATTCGGTGATAGAACTGGAAAAACTTGCCGGTGATGATGTTAATGTTCTGGTAAATAACCAGTTTTTTGCCCAGGGAGAAATAGTAATCATAAATGATAGCTTTGGCCTCAGGATTATAAGTTTTTAAAAGAGTTACTTTTAAATGAGTTAAATGAGTTAAATGAGGGGATAGGCTTGGATATATTTCTATTATTTTTTAGAATGGTTGTAGTATTAGCTTTTGTTCTGGCGCTGGCATATTTCAGCCTGAGGTTGGGTTTACCAAAGTTATATCCGGGAATTCCTTCGGAAAACAAGCTTATGACAGTAGTTGAAAGGCTGGCCCTGGCTCCCAAGGCCTGGATTTATATAGTTAAGGTAGGAGAAGAGTTTTTGCTTATTGGGGTTGATGGCGGGAGTATAACCTATTTAAAGGAGCTTCCAAAGGAATTGGGAGAAAAGGTGGACCTTTCAGACTCCAGCGTAAAAGATTTTAAGAAATTGATAAATTTCAGGTTGAAAAAAGAGGGAGAAAACAGGGCTGATGAGAGCACTAATGAACATCATGAAAAATAGAAGGGGCTTAAAGAAAAGTATTATAGTGCTGCTGGCAGTCATCGCCCTTCTATTAATGTATACATCAATGGCCATTGCTCAGCCCATATTGCCGCTGCCCAATCTTAACATAGACGTAGATACGGCGGAAGAGCCCCAGGAAGTGGTAGGCTCTCTCCAGCTTTTGATTATTCTGGCTGTTTTAACAATGGTTCCCGCTATTATTTTACTCATGACTTCCTTTACACGTATTGTTATAGTTCTGGCCCTGATAAGGAGCGCCCTGGCTACACAGCAGACACCACCTAACCAGGTGCTTATCGGATTAGCTCTTTTTCTAACTTATTTTATTATGGCTCCGGTTTACGGTCAGATTAACGCCGAAGCAGTGCAACCCTACCTGGAGGAGGAAATCACCCAGGAGGAGGCTTTAGAAATTGGAGCGGAACCTTTAAGGGAATTCATGTACGGACAGACCAGGGAAAAGGACCTGGCCCTGTTTTTAAACATTGCCCAGGTTGAAAGACCCCAGACCAGGGATGACCTGGAGATGCACATTCTCATCCCTGCCTTTGTTATCAGTGAGCTTAAAACAGCTTTTCAGATGGGGTTTTTGCTCTTCATTCCCTTTTTAGTAATAGATATGGTTGTGGCCAGCACCACCATGTCCATGGGTATGTTCATGCTGCCTCCCGTTATGATTTCTCTGCCCTTTAAATTACTGCTTTTTGTTCTGGCAGACGGATGGCATCTGGTAGTCAAATCCCTTGTGGAAAGTTTTTATTAGATATTGGGAGTGGGTAAAAATGTCAGAGGAGTTTGTTTTAAACCTTGCCCGGGAAAGTATCATAATGGTATTGCTGTTAGCGGCTCCCATGCTGGTTCTCAGTTTAAGTGTGGGGCTGGGGGTAAGTATATTTCAAGCTACTACCCAAATTCAGGAACCTACTTTGACCTTCGTTCCTAAAATTGTAGCAGTATTCCTGGGTGTCTTGATTTTTGGAAGCTGGATGCTAAACCTTCTGGTTCAGTTTGCAGTCAACCTTTTTCAGGACATGGGGGGGGTTATGTGACGGCAGGCGGTGTTGAGAAATGTTAGACCCGAGATGGCTTTTACTCCTGTTAATATTTATTAGAATGACAAGCTTTTTTGTGATCGTACCCTTTCTAACTATAAGAGGCATACCTGCTTTAGTTAAAATAGGGTTGGCCGGGCTTATTTCTTATCTGATTTTTATTGTCCTGGATGCTGAAGATTTTTTATTCCCCCAGAACATGGCTGAATTTTTGTTCATGTCACTGGGCGAAGTTTTAGTAGGTTTGACCCTGGGGTTTGTTGTTTTCCTGGTCTTTGGAGGAATAAGGATTGCTGGCCAGGTGATAGATCTTCAGATGAGTTTACTTATGGCCAGTGTTTTTGATCCCCAGTACGGCAGCCCGGTAACACTGGTAGGGCAGTTATATTACCAGCTAGGCCTGGTATACTTCTTTATCATAAACGGTCATCACAGCTTGTTTGTAGCCCTGACAGGAAGTTATAGAATCGTCCCTGCAGGTATGCACACCCTGGGAGAGACAACTGTATGGGGTATAATGAACATTTTTTTCTGGATATTTACTCTGGCTGTTCAAATTGCCCTGCCGGTAGTGACTACCATCCTGATGGTGGACTTAACCCTGGGCCTGATTTCCAAGACAGTTCCCCAGCTGCATGTTTTTATGGTGGGGCTGCCCTTAAAAATAGGGGTGGGTTTGTTTGCTTTAGTGCTGGTGATACCCCTTATGACCGGGGTTTTTGAAAACATTTTTGGGCAGATGGTTAAGGAAATGTTAAACATAATGGGGACATTTTAGCAGGTGGGTGCATTAAAATGATAGAAGAAAACCTTTTTCCCTTAAATCTGCAGCTTTTTGCAGAGGAGGAAAAAACTGAAGAAGCTACGCCCCGGCGAAAGCAGGATGCCCGTAAAAAAGGACAGGTAGCTAAAAGTAGTGAGCTCAACGCAGCGATAAATTTATTATCACTGTCATTGCTTTTTATTTTTGTAAGTGACTTTATATTTCAGCGGGCGTTGATGATGGTGCAGGGTTTTTACAAGGATTTTCTCAATATAA
>CAYYWR010000185.1:0-4094 GCA_964474145.1 uncultured Syntrophomonadaceae bacterium | reverse complement strand
ATCCCCGTCCACTGCTGAATAAACATTAGCACTGCTGGAGCGGTAGAGGAGCTCATAAGCAAAAACATCCAGTTTTTTATCGAAAATAGGTTGCCTGGCTACATAAGTGTCCATTATAAAATCAACCTCTTTCTTTAAAAATAAAACATGTACGAAAAAACCCTTTACTAAAGAAGCCTTCTGCTACTTCCCTTGCCAACAGGCTGACAACATCTGCTATGCATCCCACCATATATTAACCTTACTATAATTAAGCTTACTATAATTAAGCTTACTACACCTTCTCCTTACCATATACTCCTTACTATACATTGAGCCAAATAAATTTATCCAATGGTGAACTGGTTTCTTCCATTTTGTTTGCTCTGGTACATGAGCTGGTCAGCACGGTTAATAACAGCTTCCAGGTTATCTTCAGGTAATACAAGGGTTGCCCCAATGGAAATGGTCACAGAAAGCTCACCATCATCTTCCCTGAGCACAGACTTTTCTACCAGCATGCGGAGTTTTTCCGCTGCCCGGACCAAACCATCCCGGTCAATAGCGGGAAAAACAGCAATAAACTCTTCCCCACCCCAGCGGGCAACCAGATCTCCCTTTCTAACAGCGCTCTGATATGTTTTTGCAACCATTTGCAGCACGCGATCCCCCATCTCATGTCCATAAGTATCATTAAAATGTTTAAAATGGTCTATGTCTAGAAAAGCAACGCCAAAAGGAATGTTGGTAGAAAGATATTCATTTAAATGTGCTTTTAAGTAAGATTCCGTATACCTTCTGTTGGGCAGTTGTGTCAACTGATCATACATGGCCAGCTGCTTCAGTTTTTCCAGATTGGAAACCAGGGTGGCTTTTTCCGAATCATCCACAAAAACTTCTACTGCTCCAATGATCTGACTTTCCTCATATATTGGAGTGGTTCTTACAAAAATTTTCACCCGTTGACCTTCTTTATGGTGGAGATATACTCCCGATTCCCTTAACTTGCCGTCTTGAATAGATTGGTGCAGGGGGCAGCCCTCTTCACAAAGGGCTACACCGTCATCATCAACATGATTGAGGATATTGTCAAAGCAATATTTGCCCAGGATTTCACTGGCAGTAAAACCCGTTATGCGTTCTGCGCCCTTGTTCCAAAATGTAATCTTGCGCTGGACATCCACAAAGTAGACTCCTTCGTAAAAGTTTTCCAGCATACTCCTGTAAAACATGGCTTCCTTCATCTATATCACCTGCCCGATCATATAATAGATATAGCTTTTTTAGTTGTTATACCTGTTATGCTATAATTTTACTTGTCATTTACTTGTCATTTTTACTTTTTTATTTCATAATATCTACATTCTTCATAATACATTCTTCATAATATCTACAATAACCTGCTTAATCATCGCTACTTATTAAAAAAAATTTACTTCTTTTCACACCTCAGCCCTTCCAGCTTGTGGGGTAAAAAAGGGATATACAGGCTTGATATTTTAGTACAGATGCAGGAAAACAAGCCCTCAGGTCGAAATACAAAATTATAAGGGTGTAATTTTCCAAAAGCGGTAAGGAGCTGATAGAGTTTATGAATTTAAGCAACTTTGAAGATCATATAGACAAAAAAATACTTACCAGGGGCCTGGGCTACTTTCGCTTTAGCCGGGTTTCCTTCCTGGAGAAAGTGGGAGAATATCTTTATAAGGCAGAAGTAGAGGGGACTGAGATTTATTATGTAGAAGTAGAGCTGGATAGCCAGAGTAATATTCTGTTTTCAGAATGCGACTGCCCTTATAATGTGACGGGAGAATACTGCAAGCATCTGACAGCCGTTTTCTACGCCCTGAAAAAAATGTCAGATGAAAAATCAGCAAAAATTAAAACAAATAAAACAGATAAAACAGAAGGTGATACCAGCAGCATATCTTCTCCAGCAAGGCCCGGGAGTTTTAAGACCGGAAACAAAAAGGAGGAAAGCCTGAATATAAAAAAGATGCTATCCGCCAGGAGCAAAATAGAGCTTATAGAGTTTTTAGATTCCCTGGCCCGGGAAAGTGAAGAAATTAAGAAAAGAATAGAGCTGAGCTTTGGCACCGAAAGTGATGAAAAGGAAATTGAAAGCTGCCTGAAACTAATTCAGGCTTACATCCGAAAACACTCTAACAGTCACGGACTTGTGGATTACAGGGATGTTTACGGTGCCATTCAGGGGGCAGAGTTAGTTCTGGAAAAGGCCCGGGATATCTACATAGAAAATGAGCTTGCCCGCGCCCTGGAGCTTACTTTATGCATTATTCATGAAATGTTGCAATTGCTGAAACATAGTGATGATACTGACGGAATTATAGACAGCATGGTTGATGACAGTATTTTCCTGATAGATGACATTATCCAGGACCTGGATAATGTCTCCCCGGAAAGAAGTATTATTTTTTATAAGCTGCTGGAGGAATCCTCCCACCCCAGGTATGATGGGTGGCCAGATTTAAAAATTTCCTTTCTGGATAATTGTTCTTTTTTTGCCGACAACACTGATTTGCGAAACATACTGGACCAGCACCTGCAAGATTTACTGGATAAAGACATGAGAAGCACCTGGAGCAACAATTATTTTACCGAGCAAATAAGCTTTATCCGCTACAATATAATCCATAAATACCAGGGAAGCAGCAAGGCCCAAAAATTCCTTCACAGTAACTTGCATTACCCTGCTTTTAGAAAAATGGCAGTTCAGCAGGCCATGAAAAATTGTGATTATGAGCAGGTTGAAACACTTGCTCAGGAAGGGGAGAAAACAGACAAAAACCTGCCCGGCCTATTAAAGCAATGGCGAAAAATGCGCTATGAGGCTTACAAAACATCTAATCAGCTGGAGAAACAGAGAAAACTGGCGGAGGAATTTATACTGGAGGGCCATTATAAGTATTATAAGGAACTGAAAAAAACTTATGATAAAAATGAGTGGGAACATGTTTATCCCCGAATTATTTCCACCCTTGAATATAAAAATGTGCATACTCACAGAAATATTTACACCCGGGTTCTGATAGAAGAAGGAGAAAAAGAGAAACTCCTGAAGCATGTCAGGGAAAATCCTGCAAAGATTGAAAAGTACTGGAAGGAACTGGTGGCAGATTACAGGGAGGAAGTATATGCAATGTTTTCCCGCTTGATTGAGAAAAAGGCATCAACAGCCGGGAATGGAAAGGATTACCAGGAGGTGTGCCATATAATTCGCCTCCTTAAAACAGCCGGGGGACATGATCAGGCCGGACAAGCCATTCAAAAGCTTATTGGCAAATATCCCCAAAAAGCTGCCTTTAAAGATGAGTTGCTAAAAATATAAAACATGAGTTGTAACTGCTCAGCGACTGATTAGCTACTTAGCTACTTAGCTACTTAGCTACTGAAAAGGTCTCTGGCCTTCCAGCGGGTGAACATTGTGACCAGATTGAGCTAATGCCCCTCGAAGCAAGGGCTTGGAGCAGTCCGCCGGCTGTTTATCTTGTGAAATTTTCCAGCATCAAAGAACTGGCATAGTATGCTGCCCTTAGATTATCCTCATAATCTTCCCCGGCAAACTCATATAACCCCTTGATTTCCTGGTTAATATTTATTGTTTTGCCAGTCAGTTTAAATGAAGGAAAACTAAAGCCGCAGGCAATTTCTTCAAGCTTTTTCTCAAACTTGATATGCCTGACGGCATCTGAAGAATACAGCCTCCAGTTATTAAAATGAGGTGTGCATAAAAAATCAGAAACCAGATGGGAAAGGGCTCCCAAACCAAATAAGCTTATATCCCTTTTATCCCTGGTTAAAACATGTTCCATGCTTTCCTGCGGATAATGCTGCCTTAGGGCATAAAAGGGAATAAAGTCTGCCAGAGTGCTCCCCATTAAAAAGCTTCTTTCTTCATCCCTTTTCAAATTGAAGTTGCGCAGTGCCCACAACGCTATTATCCTGTGGGTATCTTTAGTCATAACTGACATCCTAACACTAAAACTAAATTTTTCAAGTTTAAATTATTTCAAGCTTCTCAGTATATTTATATTATAACATAATTATAACATACTTCTTTGTGCAAGTGCCTGAAAAAAGATAAAAGCCCGGTT
>CAYYWR010000184.1:1977-4134 GCA_964474145.1 uncultured Syntrophomonadaceae bacterium | reverse complement strand
GGCTGGTAAGGGATGCCCAGGGCAGAAAGATGAGCAAGTCTTTAGGTAACGGGGTGGATCCCCTGGAAATCATTGACCAGTACGGTGCCGATACCCTGAGGTTTACCCTGATTACCGGTCAGGCCCCGGGTAACGATCAGAGGTGGCGCCAGGAAAATGTGGAGGCCAGCCGTAACTTCGCCAACAAGATATGGAACGCTTCCCGTTTTGTCTTGATGAACCTGGGGGACTTTAAGGCCGGGGATATTGACCTTACAGGCCAGTTGAACCTGGCGGACCGGTGGATACTGTACCGTTACAACCAGACAGTTAAAGAAACTACCAGGCTGATGGACCAGTATGCTTTAGGGGATGCAGCCCGGGTTCTGTATGAATTTATCTGGGGGGATTTTTGTGACTGGTATATAGAGCTGAGCAAGCTGGATCTTTACCGGGAAGATGAACAAAATGTTAAAAGGGCTAAATCTGTTCTCTGTCATGTACTGGATGGAGTTATGCGCCTCTTGCACCCCTTTATGCCCTTTTTGACCGAGGAAATATGGCAGCATCTACCCCAGGCAGGGGAGGCTTTAATAAATTCCTCCTGGCCGGTTTATAATAAAGATTTTGACTTTCAGGAGGAGGATAAGGAAATGTCCCTGCTGATGGAGGTCATTAAGGCTATTCGAAACCTGAGAAGTGAAATTAACCTTCACCCGGGGCAGAGCTGCAGGATAGTTTTAAATCCTACAGAAGCATTGTCCACCAGGGTATTGCTGCAAGGGAAAAGTTATATAAACCACCTGGCCTCTGTCGAAGAGCTGGACATCGATTCCCAGTTAAAGGAAAAGCCTCAGCAGGCCTTAACTTCTATAGCCCGGGGTGTAGAAATATACCTGCCCCTGGCCGGCCTGATAGATTTTCAAAAGGAAATTGCCCGGCTGGAAAAAGACTGCAAGAAACTTGAAAAAGAGGTGGCCCGGTCCTCCGGCAAACTCTCTAATCAGGGTTTCATTGATAAAGCTCCTTTGGAAGTAGTGGAGCAGGAAAAGGTAAAGCTGGAAGAACACAAAGAAAAACTGGAAGCAGTTCAATCCCGGTTAGAAGAACTAAAAAAAGCAAGTAGTATGTAGTAGAATTATACGAAGAGCTTTTTGCAGGGCACTTTTTAATAAGAAGGAATAATGTCTGTTGTAGTGTTAATAAATTAACTGTAATTTACGTTACAGAAAGAGGTGTAAAAGGTGAACTACCAGGAAGCGCTAAACTGGATCCACAGTATTGGTAGATTTGGCATTAAGCCTGGACTGCAAAGAATCAGCCGTATGATGGAACTTTTAGATAATCCCCACAGAAAAATAAGAGTAATTCATATGGGGGGAACTAATGGGAAAGGGTCTACTGCAGCTTTTATTTCTAAAATATTAGAAGAGGCCGGCTTTAGAGTTGGCCTGTACACTTCTCCTTACCTGGAGGCCTTTACCAACCGTATGTCTATTAATGGGAATGATATTCCCCGGGAAAAGCTACTGGAGATAGTCCGGCAGGTTAAGCCCCTGGTGGCAGAGATTTCGAAAAACCCAGAACTGGGGCAGATGACGGAGTTTGAAGTTGTCACCTCCATTGCATTTAAATATTTTGCCGATGAAGCCCCGGACTTTGTGGTGATGGAAGTAGGTTTGGGGGGGCGCCTGGATGCTACCAACGTAATTGTAGAACCCATGCTGGCTGTTATAACCAACATAGGCCTGGAGCATACCGAAATCCTGGGGAATACTATAGAAGAAATTGCTGGTGAAAAGGCCGGTATTATTAAAGAGGGGAGCATGGTAGTTACCGCTGCCTCCCGGGGGGAAGCCCTGAAGGTCTTTGAAAAAAAATGCCGGGAAAAAGGAGCCAGTTTATTTAGCATAAAAGAAATTGTTCACTGGGAAAGAACATCCTTCTCCCTGGAGGGACAGGCCTTCAATTACCATAGCAAAAGAGGATTAAGCCTGGAAAATCTATTTATAAGCCTTTTAGGGGAACACCAGGTGGTTAATGGAGTCACTGCCGTGGCTGTTATAGAAGCCCTGGGGGAAAAAGGCATAAGCATAGACCCGGTTCATGTAAGGAAGGGCTTGGAAAAAACTTGCTGGGCCGGCAGGCTAGAGTTAATGGGGAGAGATCCCTTAATCA
>CAYYWR010000184.1:0-1967 GCA_964474145.1 uncultured Syntrophomonadaceae bacterium | reverse complement strand
ACTGCTTATGCTGGATGCGGCTCATAATATAGATGGAGTTAAAAGCCTGAGAAAGGTGCTGGAGGGTCAGATACCCTATAACAAACTAATCCTGGTTTTGGGGGTTTTGGGGGATAAGGCCATAGATGAAATGTTAGGGGAGATAGTTCCCCTGGCAGATAAGCTGGTTATAACCAGGCCTGAAAACCCCCGGGCGGCTGCTCCAGAAGTAGTAGCCGCAGTTGCTTCTGGTTTTACCTCTAAGGAAATTGTTATGGAGGAGTCTATACCCCGGGCTATTCAGATGGCCTTATCTATGGCTGAACCTCAGGATCTGGTCATGGTATCAGGGTCCCTGTATACCATTTCTGAGGCCAGAAAGGCCATCCTTGAACTTGAAAAAGTGTGATAATTGTCATATTCTTTTTATATTTATAATAATATTTAACGGATTCAGAACATCTGCATTCAGGCCTGCAACTAATCCTGTACTTAATCTTGTATTATAAAAGTTTTATCCGGGAAAAAGGAATTATTTTTCTGATGTCGAACTAATTCTTAATAAGGAATCTCTGAAGGGAGGTGAAAGCAGTGAAAAAAATTAGCATTTATTTTCTTGCTCTGGTGATGATTGGTGTTCTGGCCATGGGATGTAATGGAGCACCGGCAGGAGATGTTTATGAGGGGTCAGCAGAAGGATATGGTGGAGAAGTGTCCGTACAGGTGACTATGGATGATGGTGAAATCGTTGATATAAGTGTTGTCAGCCACAGTGAAACCGATGGTTTTGGAGATGTGGCTTTCGAAGAGCTTATTCCTCAAATCATTGATAACCAGGGAACCGATGGAGTTGATATTCATTCAGGGGCTACAGAAAGCTCTGAAGCCCTTTTTGAAGCGGTAGATGAAGCTATGGCTCAAGCTGAATAGAATAATTTATGAATGAAATTAAGGGATGATTTAAATTATCATCCCTTAATTATGTGACGAAGTTTGTCTAATGAGTAAAAAGTTTTTGGAAAATAACCATGGCAAAGGCAGGATTTTATTTTCCTGTCGCGAATAATAGAATAGTTGTGTTTATTTAAAATAATATTTTAAAAAGGGGTGAAACAGTATGACCATTAAAACTTTTAAGGGCGGCACTCATCCTCCTCACGATAAGCCTGCAGCTGGAAAAGCTATAGTAACGGCTAAAGTACCCGCTAAAGTAGTAATTCCTTTAAGTCAGCATATCGGTGCACCTTGTGAACCGTTGGTCAAGGTTGGAGATGAGGTAAAGATGGGCCAAAAGATCGGTTCCAGTGATTCCTTTATCTCTGCGCCCGTTCATTCCAGTGTTTCCGGTACAGTTGTAGAAATTGCTCCACATCCCCATCCAGGTGGAAACCCTGCAATGGCGGTAGTCATTGAAAACGATGGTAAGGACACCTGGGCTGATGAAGTAAAGCCCAATAAGAATTTAGACGAACTTACAGGGGAGGAAATAATTGCCATAACAAAGGAGGCAGGGGTTGTTGGTTTGGGGGGAGCAGCTTTCCCTACTCACGTTAAGCTTATTCCACCCGAGGGAGGCCTGGATGCACTTATTTTAAATGGTGCGGAGTGTGAGCCTTATTTAACAGTGGACCACAGGTTAATGGTAGAAAGACCCGGCGATATGGTATTTGGGGCTAAAGCCATGATGAAGGCTTTAAAAACTAACAAATGTTATATCGGGATTGAGGTTAATAAGCCCGATGCTATTTCTGCCATAAGAGAAGCTATTGGAGGGGATTCAGCTATTGAGGTGGTTGAGCTGGAGGTTAAATATCCTCAAGGCTCCGGTAAACAGCTGGTAACTGCTGTTATGAATGGACTGGAGGTTCCTTCAGGCAAGAGGTCTACGGATGTTGGTGTTCAGGTGGCCAACACGGCAACAGCTCTGGCTGTGGGTGATGCCATTAAGACAGGCACGCCATTAATCAAACAGGCAATTACTGTTGCAG
>CAYYWR010000183.1:0-4134 GCA_964474145.1 uncultured Syntrophomonadaceae bacterium | reverse complement strand
GGTGAGGGCACATATATCATCCCTGGTCACATGTTCCAGAGCAAATTTTCGATTGCCACACATCAACTGCTTTAAACCCTGTTCCAGGCGCCGGTAATAAGAACAGACTCCCAGGGCTGCCGGAGGAACCTTTTTAAAAGTGTCCTCTCCCAGCTCATGTTTTAATTCATGGGCGGTAATAAATATATCTTCTATAGTAGAACCATAGTTCTCCACAAATTTGGGCAGCTTATTATTATCAATACTTTCACCTATAGTTTTTCCTACCATGGCTGCCGCAATAGGAGAGCGGGCCATTCCGATGAGCTTAACATATGGTGCCCCCAGGGCAAGGCCTTTGTAAATATGGTCTTCCAGGATAAATCCTCCCGCTAAAGCTATATCCGGCACATATTTACCCTTTTCATCTAACTTCTTACAGTATTCATAAGTAAGGGAGTGTAGTTCTACCATGGGAATTCCCCACTCGTTCATCATCCTCCAGGGACTCATCCCGGTACCTCCTCCAGCACCATCCACAGTTAAGTAATCTATCCCAGTTAAAGAAGCAAATTTAACGGCCCGGGCCAAATCTGCAGGTCGATATGCTCCGGTCTTTAGGGTTATATACCTGGCTCCGGCAGATCTTAACTCTTCAACTCTTTTCAAGAAAGATTCAAAGCCAACCATTCCAACCCTGGAATGCCTTTCAAACTCTTTAAAAGAACCCCTTTTGAAAGATTCTATAACAGTAGGATTTTCGGGATTGGGAAGTACTATATATCCCCGTTTTTTAAGCATTTGAGCTTTTTCCAGGTTATTAATTTTTACCTCTCCACCAATATCTTTAGCTCCCTGACCCCATTTAAGCTCTACTACTTCAACTCCCAGTTCACTTATGGCGTATTCTAAAACACCCAGGCGACTATCTTCAACATTCTCCTGGGCTACAATGGCTCCGTAACCATCCCTCTGCCAATTCTGAAACTGCTTTACCCTCTTTTTTAAATTTGGAGCCTTTACTATACTATTATTCTTAATAACTGCTTCCGGGTCCATACCCACCACGTTTTCACCTATGGTTAAAATAGTTCCTGTAAGTGCAGTTCCTACAGCCAATCCTTCCCAGTTGTTGTGGGCTACATTTGTAGACCCAATACCTGGAATCACAAAGGGAAGCTTCAATTTGATTCCCTTATCCCTGCCTACTTCAGTTTCTAAATCTGCATTAGGAAAAATAGCTTTATCACTATCGGCCTCTATCCCCTCTGCCCCCACTGCAGTTCCTAAAATATTAAAATGTGAATAGTCTATAGGATAATCCTTTTCTGAAGCAGATGTAGTTGTTCCAAAGGGTTGAGGGTATAATGTTTCTTGACCGCGAAAAGCAGATTTACCTATTTCACATAAACCTGGACAACCCTCTATACATGTTGTGCACATACCGCTGAAGGGACTAACAGAATCCTTTGTGCGATTCTTGGCCAGCGTCGCCGCTGAAGCGTTGGGTCTTGAAAATGTCATTTGCGCTCTCCTCTCTTTTCCACATAATAAAATATTATTTCGTATTATAAATGATACACTGCAGCCATGGAGCAGTCAAGAAGAAAATTCACATTGTAAAATAAATTTTACTATATGAAAACACTCTCGAGTTTCCCGGGCAATACTTTCTTCAAAAAAAGGCTGTTCAAAATGAGTATGCATTTTGAACAGCC
Source organism: uncultured Syntrophomonadaceae bacterium (assembly GCA_964474145.1). GTDB lineage: Bacteria > Bacillota > Dethiobacteria > SKNC01 > SKNC01 > PWHX01. The sequence continues at coordinate 2,437 of CAYYWR010000183.1, read as the reverse complement.
TTTTTTATTTATACTTATAATCATAATTCCTTCTTTAATATAATTCCTTCTTACTATATTTTTTATTATTTAGGGATACGTGTTCCTGGTTCTCATTACACTATTCTTTATTAACCCAGGATTTCATCCACTTCTTCCTTATCTAAATCCATCACATAAGTTATACCACTGACATCAGCAGCTTCCCTGGTAAGGGTACATATATCATTTCTGGTCAAGTATTCTAAGGCAAACTTGCGGCTCCCGCACATCAACTGCTGGAGACCCTGCTGCAGCCTGTGATAATAGGTATAAACCCCCAGGGCCGCAGGAGGAACTTTTGCAAAGGTCTCCTCTCCCAGTTCATGTTTTAGTTCAGAAGCTGTTACAAATATGTCTTCCACATCTTTTCCAAAGCGCTCAACATATACGGGCAGCTGGTCCTGGTCCATTTTCTTGCCTATAGTCTTCCCTACCATGGCCGCAGCTATGGGAGAGCGGGCCATTCCTATAAGCTTGGTGTATGGTGCCCCCAGAGCAAGTCCTTTGTATATCTGGTCCTCCATGATAAAACCTCCAGCAAAAGCTATGTCCGGAACATATTCCCCTTTATCATCAAGTCTCTTGCAGTATTCATAAGTTAGAGAATGAAGCTCAACCAGGGGAACTCCCCACTCGTTCATCATTCTCCAGGGACTCATTCCAGTGCCACCCCCGGCACCATCTACTGTTAAATAATCCAGCCTGGCTTCAGAAGCAAACTTGACAGCCCGGGCCAGATCTGCAGGACGGAAGGCTCCTGTTTTTAAAGTTATATACTTGGCTCCGGCAGCCCTTAGCTCCTCAACTCTTTTCATAAAGGAATCAAATTCCACCATGCCAATCCTGGAATGCCTCTCAAACTCTGTAAAGGAACCTCTTTTAAAAGCGTCTATCACAGAGGGGCTTTCAGGATCAGGAATTACTATATAACCCCTTTGCTGCAGCATCTGAGCTTTTTCCAGGCTCTTGATTTTTACTTCTCCTCCAATGTCTTTAGCCCCCTGGCCCCACTTAAGTTCAACTACCTCTACGCCCAATTCACTTATGGCATATTCCTGGGCACCCAACCTGGTATCCTCAATATTTCCCTGAACTACTATGGCTCCGTAGCCATCCCTCTGCCAATCCTGGAAAAGTTTTACCCTTTTCTTTAAATCAACAGTGTCTACAACTCTATTACTATTATTAATCTGCGCATTTTCATCCATACCACAAACATTTTCACCTATAGTTAAAATGGTCCCCGTTAGAGCTGCCCCTATGGCCAGTCCTTCCCAGTTTTCTTTAGCTACATTAGTTGAACCTATACCTGGAATAACAAAGGGCATTTTTAATTTAATACCTTCTCCCCGTCCAACTTTTGTTTTTATACTTGCAGCAGGGAAAATCGCCTTATCACTGTCGGCTTCTATACCTACCGCCCCTACAGCGGTTCCCATAATAGAAAAGTGAGAATAATCTACAGGATAATCCTTTTCGGAAGCGGTAGTAATAATGCCAAAGGGCTGGGGGTAAATGGTTTCATGGCCCCGGTAAGCTGATTTTCCTATTTCACACATTCCTACACAGCCATCTACACAGGTGGTGCACATGCCGCTAAAAGGACTTATAGAACCTTCCGTACGGTTTTTAGTAAGGGTTGCTGCAGTAGCATTCAATCTAGAATAAGTCACGGGCACTTCTCCTCTCTAATATATAAATTTTTATTATTTTTTCTTAACTGTGTCCTGTTCGCAGGCTACACATGGATCCATATAACACATTATACTATCAAACTCTTCCAGACAGGGGGGAGAAAGGTTTAAACAAGCATTGCAAACAGCACTTTTTTCCTGGGGCCCCTGGCACCTTGCCTGGCAGGCCGGACAGATATACATACATGCACCGCAAAGCCGACAATCATCTGTTTTCTTATCAAAGGGGGTTGATACTACCCGCTTTGACCCCCTGTGCATAAACTCTATGGCTCTCGCCTGCATCTGCTCTCTGCAAACTCTAACACACAAGCCGCAGAGTATGCAATCCTCATGCCTTTGTTTAAAACGAACTGATGTTACATGATATTTTGAGGCCAAATCTTGAATGACCTTTGAAGAAGGACAGGTAGCAAGATAAAGCTCAATTAATAGTTTTATAGATTTCATTACCCTTTTTGTATATGTCCTAACAATCAAACCTTCCCTGACCCGGTAAGTGCAGGAGGAAACCAAGCGGGAATTGCCGGGCTTACCAATCTCTACCAGGCAAAGGCGGCAATTGCCTCCAGGTGTCAATCCATCATCATGACAGAGAGTAGGTATCTCAATACCGTAAAAATTTGCTGCTTCCAGCAAAGTGCTTCCCTTTTCTACCGAGACATCTACTCCATTTAAGGTAATATTTACCATAGCGCACACCTCTTATTCTTTAATAACGG
>CAYYWR010000182.1:0-4153 GCA_964474145.1 uncultured Syntrophomonadaceae bacterium | reverse complement strand
ATTAGTATATGAAAGGCTGTCACAAATATTAACATAAAATAACTAACACTTCTTTAAATAACTAACACTTCTTTAAATAACTAACACTTCTTTTTTGCTTTTTTGCCTTTCGACCTGAGAGAATTTGCGTTAAGGGGTCTGATATTATAATCTACTCCTCAATTGTTGAAAACAGCTTATCCATGTTATCACCTGAATAAATAACCCCGAGAAACCCCGGACCAGCAGGTCACCGGCACCAGAGCCTGCCTTCTCCCGTTTCCATCCAAGCAACTGGTAAAATTTACAGGAGGGTCAGACCCCTTTTGGGGGGAAATGGAAAGGCCGGTAGGCTCTTTCCGGTTCCCCCAATAATCTGAGCCACTGTTTCGGTAATTGAGAGCCATGGTTACGGAAGTTTAGAACCAACATTCGGGCTAAGCAGGAAGCTAAGACTTATACCGGATGGCCTCCCAAAAGGGAGGCGGTTTTTTTTAAAATGAATAATAACCCCTATAAATTGTTATCATAAGATAATAAATATGTTTACAATTCACTTTGAGGGTGTTACAATTACACTATACAAGAGTAGGCTCGAGGTGAATTATTTGGGAACTCAGATTTCAACTCATGAAGTTAAAAAGTACTTAGTTCGAATTAAAACAGCTATCTCCGAAGGAAGGTATCAATTCGTACAAAGACGAAAAAATATGGAATCACTTAGTAAAGCAGGGCTACTTGTAGATCATGTTAAAGAAATTTTACTAGGACTAACGTATAGTGATTACTTCAATGGACCTGAGCCAGAAGATGATGAGTATTATGAACCAGGAGAATATTTATTTTTCGGATGTGATGTTCATGAGCTATATTACCCTTACAAATAAAAAGAAAGCCCAGGAAAATGCTCATTTAAATTAAAAATAAGATGAGCTTAGAAAAGGGAGGAGAAAGGAGGAAAAGAGAGTGACCAGGGTTATAAAATGTGATCAGTGTGAAGGGTTTGAAAGTAAAATAATAAGAAAAATTGAAAAGTATAGTGTTAAAGGAGAGGAAATAGAAGCAAGAACCAATGTCCGGGTATGTATTTGTGGGAATGAATTATTTGATGAAGAACTTGAAAATGAGAACCTTAAAGTGTTTTATGACGAATATAGGAAAAGACATGAAATCTTGTCACCGCTTGAAATTAAAGCTATAAGAAATAAGTATCGCTTATCACAAAGATCATTAGGTAAAATATTGGGCTGGGGAGAAATCACAATTCATCGCTATGAAAGTGGTGCGTTACCCAATACGTCTCATGAAAGAGTTCTTAAATTATTAGACGATCCTTTTGTTATGAAAAAATTATTATTAGATGCAGAAGGCTTAATTCCTAAAAGTACCTTTAGCAGGTCAATGGAGAAAATAAATAAATGTATACAAGATAAAGAAAATATCAATTTCTTAGAAATGGTAGAGAATAAGGTAAGAGCTCATTCGGCAGGGATAGAATCTGGATTTAAAGAATTTAACTTGGAAAAGTTTATTCATACTGTGCTCTTTTTTGCTCAGGAAGTACCAATGTTGTGGAAAACCAAATTAAATAAGCTATTATTCTATGCTGATTTTAAATGTTTTAATGAATTTACTTTTTCCTTGACTGGTTTGAAATACATTAACTTAGATTATGGGCCAGTGCCTAATGATTATGAAGGGTTGTTATGGAGTCTTGAAAGCGCAGGAATATTAATTTTAAAACCTGACTCTATAGGGGATTATTATGGCACTTTAATAAAACCAATTTTAGAGTATGACTCTGATGTATTTTCAGAAGAGGAGTATGCTATACTAAATGAGGTTAAAAATAAACATGGAAATGATTCTTCTACTTTAATTTCAGAAAAATCTCACCATGAAAAAGCATGGAAAGAAACGCCTTTTTATGAGGTCATTTCTTATGAACATGCGTTAGAATTAAATTAATTTAAAAAGAGAGCCTAATTAGATTTAAAGATAGATAAACGATAAATCGCTGTATATTTCAGGCTCTAAATGAAAGGCATCTAAAAGGTTTGGAAAAGAAATCTCTTTGGAGGGACAAATGTGCAAAATTATAATGTGCTGGAAAAACGTCCTGAACTCAAAGCACTGCTTGAAGAAGTGAAAGAAAGAACGACCACACTTATAGGTGACAAGTTAAAACAGATTATTTTGTTTGGTTCTATTGCTAGAGGAGAAGAAAAACAAGGTTCCGATATTGATATTATGCTACTAATTGATGAGAGCCGTGAGGAAATAGAAAAATATGGAGAAGATATTTTAGATATTATGACGGACCTTTCCCTTAAATATGATGTTGTTTTATCTATCCTTGAAGTAAGTGTCCAGGATTACAATAAGTATAAAGAATTTGTTCCCTTTTATGAAAACGTATCATATGAAGGGGTAGAGATATATGGTTGATAGCCGGGCTGATTTAGCAGTATATAGGTTAGAGCGGGCGGAAGAAGATTTAAAGGGTGCTAAAGTATTGCTTGATAATAAATTGTACAAGCAGTCAAAAAAGATAAAGAAACCTGCCAGGAGATTAATGACCCTTTATAAGTGAAGTGAAGTGAAGTGAAGTGAAGTGAAGTGAAGTGAAGTGAAGTGAAGTGTTATTGAGCACTTAATACATCTCTGTCTTTTTGGCGGAGGTTAATACAGCTGGGAATGAGGAGGACTTGGCTTATGCTTCGAATTCTGCATCTGGCAGATCTGCATCTGGGGTGGGAGCCAGCGTATCTGCCGGAAGAGGAAAGGAAAACCCGCCGTCGTGAGCGGGACAAACTATTGGAAAAAGCTGTTGATTATGCCCTCTCCCAGGGGAGTGGAATCCAGGCAGTGCTGATAGTGGGGGATTTGTTTGAACACTACTGCCCTGATGGGGCTCTGGTGAGCCAGGTTATTGATCAAATCACCCGCCTTAGTAAAGCTGGTATGCTTGTGGTTACGGTACCGGGCAATCATGATGAAATAACCTACCGGGAATCGGTTTATCGACAGCACAGCGACAGCTGGCCGGGCTGTTTGGTCCGCAATCCAATGCCGGAACTGTCTGTTTCAAGGGAAGTAAAGGGCACAGGGCTCCATATATATTCCCTGGCGTATACAGGGGGAATAACTCGCCCGGGTTCCATAGAGTCTTTTCCCCGCAGCGATGCTTCCGGTATACATATTGGTGCTTTTCACGGGTCCCTGGACTGGGAAGGCCTGACAGACAGAAGCCTGCCCCTGGACTCTACTACTTTGGCGGGAGCCGGTTATGACTATGTAGCACTGGGCCATTATCACCGTTATACGGAAAGGAAAATTGGCTCCGGTACAGCTGTGTACCCTGGCGCCGTGGAATTTAAAAGTTTCCATGACCCGGGGAACGGATTTCTTACAATAGTGGAATGCACCGGCACCCATACAACAATAAAAACTGAACCCCTCCCGGTGCGCCAGCACCAATTTAAGGAACTGGACCTTTCTGGATTTGCTGACCCGGAAGAACTGCGCCAGGCTGCCCTTAATTTTGCGGACCAGGAAGTGATGACGCATATTACTCTAACAGGAACGCCCCGTTTCCCAGTTAATACAGAAGCGCTTTATGCAGAACTTGAGCCGTATTATTTCCACCTGGAGATTGAAAACCATGCACATTTCTTTGCAGAAAGCTTCCTGGACAGTATTGCTCAAGAACCCACCGTGCGGGGAAATATGTACGACGAATCCGGGAAAAGCAAAGGGAAGTCTCCACAGAGCGGGAGCAAAGAGTGCTGGAACAAGCATTATTAAAGGGTCTGGCTGCCCTGGAAGGAGAGAATTGATTTGAGTGGGCACAGGATTACCTTTAAAAAACTCATACTGGAAGGTTTCGGGCCTTATCTGGAGCGCACAGAATTCAATTTTTCGGAGAAAATAAATTGCTACGTAGCCAGGAACGAAAGGGGTAAAACCACCATGGTAGCCGGCCTGCTGGCCACCTTTTTCGGCCTGAAGCACAGGCAGAGGTCCAGTAGTTATCCATTCACCCTGGAGCGTTTCCGCAGTTGGGACAAACCTGCCCGCTGCCGGGGAGAAGTTTTTTTTGCTGCCGGAAAGCAGCACTATCAGGTGGCACGGGACTTCGATAGCCATCAGGTTGAACTGTGGTTAATCCAGG
>CAYYWR010000181.1:0-4159 GCA_964474145.1 uncultured Syntrophomonadaceae bacterium | reverse complement strand
GATAAACAGGTCTAAGGAGATTTTTCCCAATATAAACAAGGCTGAACTGCTGGATAAATGTCCACACATGTTTTTTTTAAGAAAAGCAGATGTGGAGAAGGTTAATTATATGCTGACAAATTTTTTTAGGGATTGAAGTAAATTCTTCCAGGCCATATGGTGCTGTAACAATCTAACTACTGCTGTTATCTCCTTCTGGTTATTATTCTGGTTATTATTCTGTTTCTGGCTCTAACCCCTGATTCTGATTCTGATTCTGGTTCTAGCCCCTGTCTCTTGTTCTTGTTCTTGTTCTTGTTCTTGTTCCGGTTCTAGCCCTGATTCTTGTTCTGATTCTGACCCTGATCCTTATTCTGGTCATTTTTATAGGTAAGTCTAATTACAATTTCTTCTTGAGTTTCTTCTTGAGTTTCTTCTTGACCTTTTTCCCGGGGTTCTTCCTGGAGCTCTACCTGATGCACCACCTGGCGCTCCTTCCCTTCTTCTACCTGACGCTCTTGATCTTGATGCTTCTGGGCATCCTCCCGGGGATTCTCCCCTTGTTCCGCCCGGGACTTTTCCCCTACCCTGTCTTCTTCCTTGCCTTCATCTATGCTTTCCTCTTTGCTTTCTTCTTCTTTATTATGGAAAAACCTCTCCCTTCCCCTGCGGGTTATAAAAAAGGAAAACAGTATAAGGCAGGTGGCCAGGGAAATCCCTATAAAATTTATAAAAACGTCAACCATGCTTCCATACCTGCCCTCAATGAAGGTCTGTCTGTATTCATCAAAATACCCTATAATGCCCGCCGCCAAAAAAGAAAGAATAACAGAAACAGTTGAATTGCGGAAATACTGGTGAAAGAGGAAAAACAGGGCCAGGGTTATTATAAAATAAACCACCACATGGGCCACCTTGCGCAAAAAAAACTCAATAATAACGGGATTCTCCCGGGCGTAGGTTAGTACATCCTCTGTAAGAGTGTCTATGTGACCCAGTTCTGAAAAATCCAGGGGTAGCAAGGAGGCCAGCCATTGGGATAATCTTACAACTGTTAAGTCCAGGCTTACCAGGATAGAGTTTATTTGATTTAACACGGGCAAAACCCTCAGGCCGGGAATTGATGATATAAAATAAAGTGCTGCCAGTAAAAAAAGCGTTATAAGCCAGGCTTTCTTCTTCATTTTTGCTCCTTTTTTACTCCTTTCATCTATCAGGCCAGGCAATTACCTGGCAAAATCCTGGTCATCCTCCAGGTTCCATCCGTTATCTACAGGCAGGTCCAGATAAAAGCGCGTATACTCCCCCGACTCCGTTTCAAAGCTTATTTCTCCCCGGTGTTCCTTTACAATCCCATAACTGATGGCCAGACCCAGCCCGGTCCCCAGCTCCCGGCTTTTAGTGGTGAAAAAGGGTTGGAATATATTCTCCTGGACTTCTTCGGGTATCCCTTTACCGCGATCTTCCACGGCAATTCGCATCCAGCGCCGGTTCTCTTTTTTGAAAATATGGCATTTGACTTTGATAATCTTGTTTTCATGGTAGCCCGGATATTTCTGGTTCAGGCCATCCCGGGCATTGGATAAAAGATTCATCAACACCTGCTGAATCTGTTGACTGCGGCATTTCAAATCGGGCAACCCCCCGGGAATGTCCAGCTCCAGGGCAACCTGGTCCTTGCGAAAAACTGTTTCAATCAGGGATACTGTTTTATAAATGATATCCTCCATCCGTGCCGGGCTGTGCAGCTGCTTTTCATGGCGGGAGAACTGCAAGAGGTTCCGGACAATGGTGGAAATCCTTTCACATTCATGGATGATTTCCTTTGCATACTCTGCATTGTTACTTTCGTCCTGTTCCTGGGCATTGTCCATAATCAACTGGCCGTAGTTCATGATCCCGTTGATGGGATTGTTTATCTCATGGGCTACTCCGCTGGCCAGAACTCCAATGGCTTCCAGCTTCTGCTGCTGCCGCATCAAAGCCAGCTCCTTCAACTTCTTCATTTCTTTTTGTCTCCGCTCAGTAATGTCCCGGACATATACCAGGGCCCCGTCCTTAAACTTGAAACGGATAGGAACTGCAGAAACTTCTACATCCACAGTTGTCCCGTCCTCCTTGAAACAAACCTGCTCCTGCCAGGGAACCGGTTTTTTTTCCCGGTTTAACTCCTCCGTCCTACGGTAGATCTCATCATGGTAATCCGGGTGGAACCTTTCTATGACAGACATGTCCAAAAACTGCTTTTCAAATTCCCCGCCAAACATCTCCACCGCAGCCTGATTGAGGTAGGTGAACTTATTTTCCACCTTCACAAAAATGGCATCCGGGGCCATCTCTACCAGGCTCCTGAACCGCTGCTCACTTTCCTTTAAATCAATTTCTGCATTCTTTTTTTCTGTAATATCCTGGACCCATTCTACAAAGAGTTCAACCTCATTTTTGTCATTTAATATAGGTATGACCCGCAAGTTAACCCACATGCCTTCCGGTAACTTTACTTCCTTCTGGATAGACTCTTTGGTTTCCAGGACAAGCCTGGCCTTGCAATCAGGGCATATCTCATCCCTGTTCCTGTATGTTTCGTAACATTTGGTGCCCAGAACACGTTTTTCTTCCGGAACGGCACCAAAACCATTCCAGTTGCTGTAGATGATATTCATGTCCGGGTCGTGTATGGAAATCATATCCGGAATAAGGGATAGCATCTTCTGAAAACGCTCCTCGCTTCCCCGTAGCAACTCCTCCGCCTGCTTGCGCCGGGTTATGTCCCGGACATATTCCACCACCCCGGTTATATTTCCCTGCTGGTTCCTCAGGGGATGAGAAAATACTTCCAGCCATCCTGCCTGACCTTTATCATCTGTATAGGGCATGGTTTCCCCCTGCATTTCACCTTTTTCCATGGCCCTCAGGGAGGGGCATGACTGGCATGGCTCCTGGAGATTTTGAAAAACCTGGTAGCATTTCTTCCCTTTAACAGGCATTTTATGGGCATACCACTCTTCCATGGTTTTGTTCATCTCTTGTATTTCCAGGTCTTTGTTCAGAATGCTAATTCCATCCTGTATGCTTTCAAAAACCCCCTTTAAGAGGCTTTCCCTCTCCCACAGATCCTCTTCCTGTTTAGCTATATCCTTTTTGTGGGAAATATCCTGGAAAACAACTGAAAAACTCCCCTTCTCCTCTCCATATGCTGTAACCTGGTAATGACGCTCCAGGGGTGGGAAATACTCTTCAAACTGGATGGTTTCACCGGTAAGGGCTATCCTCCCGTATTCTTTAATCCATTCAAAGCTAGATTTATGAATTTCCGGTAACACTTCTGTAACTTTTTTACCGATGATATCCTCCCGGGAGAGCCCTGTCATCTCCTCAAAGGCCCGGTTAACCTCTACAAATATATAGTCCACGGGATTCCCGGATTCGTCCAGGATTATCTGGTGGTGGGCAAAAGCATCGGAGATTTTATCCGTCAGCAGCCTGAACCTGTCACTTTTTAACATCAAATATACCTCCTGGTAAAAAAATTAACAATAAAAAAATAGGCTACAATGCCAGGAATATCAGTTTAAAAAAAAACAAAAGAAACAAAGGAAAGCGCTTCAATTTTCAACAACCTCAAAAATTAAGTTAAGTAAAGAATTCCATATAGGCCCGCTTTTTTCCTGCTTATTCATCTTTATTATTAAAAAGAAATAGGCTAAACTGTTGCTACCTCTGGAAACACTGATTATCTGACAAAAGGTAAATGGAAAATTATTTGAAAAGGTTTTTTTGTCAATCCTGTAGGCATTATGTTATAATAAAATACACCATCCACTGGAATACACCATCCACTGGGAATAAGTACTGGGAATAAGTAATCGTTTTTATTACATCTAAACGTTTTTATTCACTTAAAGGAGCTACCAGCACATGACCGTTCTAAAGGAAATCACCTGGGAAGTATTGCAGGCAGTTCTTCCTTTAACTATAGTGGTTTTAATATTGCAATTAATTGTTCTGTTTTCACCAGTAGAAGAAGTTTTACAGTTTTTAGTTGGCTTATTTTTTGTAGTTTCAGGTCTTATTTTTTTTCTTGTGGGCATAAGAATAGGCTTACTTCCCATTGGCGAATCCATTGGGAACACCATCCCTCAGACCAGAAATTTGACATTGATTATCTTTTATGGCTTTT
>CAYYWR010000180.1:0-4163 GCA_964474145.1 uncultured Syntrophomonadaceae bacterium | reverse complement strand
TGCTGCAGTATGGCCAGCTCCTTAAGCTTTTCTTCTTCCTTCTTTTTCTTATGGGTGATGTCCCGGACATACACCAGGGCACCGTCTTTAGCCTGGAAGCGGATGGGGACTGCAGATACTTCCACATCCACAGGGGTGCCGTCCAGCTTGAGATAAACCTGTTCCTGCCAGGGAGCCGGTTTTTTCTCCCGGGTCAACTGCTCAATTCTCCTGGAAATTTTGTGGTGATATTCTGGATGAAAGCGATCCATGACGGGCATACCTGTAAACTCTTCCCGGGATTTCCCGCCGAAAAGTTTCACCGCTGCCTGGTTGAGGTAGACAAACTTTTTTTCCATCTGTACAAAGATGGCATCGGGAGCAAGTTCTACCAGTTGTCTAAATCGCTGCTCGCTCTCCCTTAAGGATGTTTCCGCAGTCTTTTGCTCTGTTATATCCCGGGCAGCCATTATTATTCCTGTCAATTCCTGGTTATTGCTGGTTATCGGATAACCCCTCATAAGCCAGCAGTGGCCGTCAGGTGTAGTCACTTCCCCCATCTGGAACTGCTTTGTATTATATGTTTTTACTATGGGGCAACTGGAACAAACGTCCCTTCGCTGATACCATATCTCATGACACTTTTTGCCGATCAATTCTTCTGTTTTCATATTTACAGACTGGGCAGCGACACGGTTAGCCCATATTACTTTAAAATCCGTGTCCAGGTAAGCAATCCGCTCAGAAATGGCATTAAGTATCATTTCTTTTTCCATCTGGGACCTCTGAAGGTTTTCCTCCGCCTGTTTTATATGGCTAATATCTGTATGGGTGCCGATTATTCGCAGGGGCTTACCATCTTCGGACCACTGGATTACTTTGCCCCGGTCCAGGATCCATTTATAGGTACCGTCCTTACATAAAACGCGGTGTTCATTTTGGTAGACGGACGCTTTACCCCGAAAATGTTTTTCCGAATCTTTATAACAGCGGTCCCTGTCCTCCGGGTGTATTCGCTTATCCCACTCCTCCAGGGTGCTGCCAACTTCATGCTCTTCATAGCCCAGCATCTTCTTCCACTGGGGAGAAAAAAAGACTTCACTGGTTTGGGCATTCCAGTCCCAGACACCATCCCCCGAACCTTCCAGGGCAAACTGCCAGCGCATCTCGCTTTCCTGGACTCTTTTCTTGTCGGTAATACTGTGATAAACTGCCGAAAAATAATTATTTTTTTCCCAGTAAGCTGTAACCTTGTAATAGCGTTTAAGGGGCTCAATGTACGCCTCAAAGGTGACGGTTTCACCGGTGAGGGCTACTTTCCCAAAAGTGCCAATCCAGTCAAAGCTAAAGTTTTCTATTCCGGGAAGTAATTCTGTAACTTTTTTGCCCAAGATATCTTCCCTGCTTAGCCCCGCCATGTCTTCAAAGGCACTATTTACCTCCAGCAACTGGTAGTCAACAGGCTTTCCCTGTCCATCTGTTATTATACGGTGATAGACGTAAGGATCCGCCATGTTTTCTATCAAGCGTCGGTGTCTTCCATTCTCCTGGCTCATATGATACCTCCCCTGGCTTACAATGATACTTCTTTTAGCAGGCAGCAGTTCAGCAGTTCAGCAAACAACTTCAGGATTTCTTGTATAGGATTTCTAGTGTATACTTGTATAATCAGTGAACCCGGATACCTTCCTGAATATTTCCCCGGACACCTTAGTATATTTTATATGTTTATTATATCTTCCATGTTATATCTTCTATGTCCATCCATGTATTTCCTACCAGACCTTGTAACTTTTTATCGAATTTTTTTGTTTTTTCTGCCTAGGAATGTAATGCTATTTTGTTTATCTGTTTAAAAAAAAACAAGGGAACGCATATTCTTAAAGAGCTTATTATGTTATAATGATAAGTGAATAGTATTTAACAGGAAACAGTATAAAAGTAAGAAACAGTATAAAAGAAAGCAGGAAGTAGTAACAGTAAGTAGCATATTAACAGGAAACGGTCTAAAAGACCGAAAACTTAAATGAAGAGGTAAAAAATGCCTGAAATAAAAGAGTTTATCCATACAATAGAAAAAAGCAGGTCCCTGCGACACCATATAGCTACTTCTCTGGAAATACCCATGCAGAAAGCTGAATATAAAAAGGTTCAGCCGGATCTTCCGGAGCAGTTAAAGCAATATCTATCTCCACAAAAAATGAAACTTTACAGCCATCAGGCGGAGGTGATTGAAAGGGCCAGAGAGGGGGAAAATGTTGTCCTGGTTACAGCTACGGCATCGGGAAAAACCATGGCCTTTAACCTTCCTGTTTTTGAAAGCCTTATACAGAATCCCCGGGGGACAGCTCTGTACCTTTATCCCATGAAAGCCCTGGCCTACGACCAGCTGAAGGAAATAAAGGAAATGGAGGAGAAAACCGGAATTAACACCGGGGCAGCTGTTTATGACGGGGATACCCCCAAATCAAGCCGTTCAAAAATCAGGCGTCAGTCCCGCATCATAATGACCAACCCCCACGCCCTGCACTGGTATCTTGCCTGGCACAAGCTGTGGAAGGATTTCTTCAGTAACCTGAAATTTATAGTGATAGACGAGGGTCACTGGTACAGGGGAATATACGGGACAAACGTAGCCTTTTTGCTGCGAAGGCTGCAGCGCATTTTAAAACATTATGGGGCAAATCCCCAGTTAATCATGGCTTCGGCCACCATGGCAGACCCAAAGGAGCATGCCGGCAAATTGGCGGGGAAGGAGTTTCAGCTGGTTAAAAACGACGGCAGTGTCAGGGGAAAGAAGACATTTTTATTCTGGGATACCGGGAAAAACCCCGGCAAGTCCCCCCACCTGCAAACGGCGGAATTATTTGCCACCTGTGTAAAGATGAACATGCAAACCCTGTGCTTTACGGTCAGCCGGAAAATGGCGGAGCTGACCGCCCACTGGGCTGGACAGAGCGCAGAAGGTATATCTTCCTATCGTGCCGGGTACCTTCCCCAGGAGCGAAGAGAGCTGGAGAAGGACTTGAAGGAAGGCCGCCTCAAGGGCATAGCCTCCACCAACGCCCTGGAACTGGGAGTAAACATAGGGGGCCTGGATGCTGTAGTAATGGGTGGTTATCCCGGGACCATAACATCATTTCACCAGAGGGCAGGAAGAGCCGGCAGGTCCGGCCAGGAGGCTCTGGTTCTGCAGCTGCTCTACGACAATCCCCTGGACAGCTACATTCTGGCCCATCCCAACTACCTCTTTAAAGAACCTGTGGAGCAGGCAGTGGTATCCCTGGAGAATAAAAACATTTTAAGCAATCATCTGCTGTGTGCCGCCGAGGAACTGCCCCTGGTCAAGGAGGACGAGTCCTGGTTTGGCAGTAAATACGGCGAGACCGTTATGGAACTGGCCCGGGAGGGCAGTTTAAAGCTAAAGCCGCCATCAGCCAGAAGTTCCCGGGGGGAAAAGCGGTATGTATTTAACGGAAAAGGCGCCTGTTTTGGGGTCAACCTGTCCTCCTTTGACAGCGAAGAGTACAGGCTGGTGAGCAGCGACAAAGTCCTGGAGGTCTTGAACAAGAGACAGGCCTACCTGGAGGCCCACCCCGGGGCTGTATTTCTACACCGGACCAAACCTTACAGGGTCAAAAACTTTGATGAGGAGAGAAAGGTTATTGAAGTCCATCCCCTGGAAAAAGACCTTTACACCACGGCTCTTTCTGAAACTTACGTGAAAGCCAACAATGTTGTAAGTCAGCAAGAGCTTGGAAAGGTGACCCTAAAATATGGCAATGTAACAGTAACGGAATTAGTTACAGGTTATATGCTGAAAAAATATGATAAAGTTGTCAGCCGTCATGAGATAAACATGAACCCCATCAGGTTTGATACTATGGCCATATGGTTTGAGCTGCCCCTTTCAAAAGTTAAAGGGGATCTGGCCGGGGGGCTGCATGCAGCGGAACATCTGCTCATCGCTGTAACGCCCCTCCTGGCCATGTGTGACCGGTGGGATATCGGGGGAGTATCATACCTGGAAAAAAACCGGGGTGTGGTATTCATATATGATGGGTTTCCCGGAGGTATTGGCATCTCGGAGCGCCTTTTCAGTCATATGGGTGACCTGGCCGACCAAGCCGGGGATGTGGCCCAAAAATGCAAATTTAGCGACGGCTGCCCCAGGTGTATTATCT
>CAYYWR010000179.1:1964-4178 GCA_964474145.1 uncultured Syntrophomonadaceae bacterium | reverse complement strand
GGTGGGTATTGGCGCATCCATGGCGGGGGGTAGAACCCTGGTGGCCATGAAGCACGTGGGAGTTAATGTAGCGGCAGATCCGCTGATGACCCTGGCTTATACTGGAGTAAACGGCGGCCTGGTCCTGGTTTCTGCCGATGACCCGGGTATGCACAGTTCCCAGAACGAGCAGGATAACCGCAGGTATGCAAAGTTTGCCAAAATACCCCTGCTGGAGCCGGGGGACAGCCAGGAGGCTAAAGATTTTGTAAAAAGGGCCCTGGAGATTAGTGAGGAGTTTGACATTCCCGTCATGTTAAGGACTACCACCCGGGTGGCCCACTCTCTTACCCCGGTGTCCCTGGAGGAACCGGGAAAGGTGCCTTTGAAAGTATATAATAAAGAGCCTCAAAAGTATGTTATGATACCGGCTTATGCCCGAATCAGGCATGAGTTATTGGAGGAAAAGATTTCTAAAATTAAGGATTTCAGCAACAGCAGTCCCCTGAATTATATAGAATGGGGAGATAAAGATACAGGAATTGTTGCCTCTGGAATTAGTTATCAGTATGTAAAAGAGGCCCTACCCGGGGCTTCCTGCTTAAAACTGGGGATGCCTTTTCCCTTTCCGGAAAACCTTGTCCGGAAATTTGCCGCTGGGGTTAAAAATCTCTACGTGGTGGAGGAGCTGGAGCCCTTTATGGAGGAGGAAATTCGGGCTCTGGGACTGGAGGTTACAGGCAAGGGGTTATTCCCCTCCACGGGGGAAATAAGCGGGGAAATGATCAGGGAGAGGATAGGGAGCGAAGCTAAAGGGGTTCCCTTAACCCTGGAGGATTATTCCGGGGAGGAGATTCCGCCCCGACCGCCGGTGATGTGTCCCGGCTGCCCCCACCGGGGAGTATTTTACACCATGAAGAAACTCAAGCTAATTGTTACCGGGGATATCGGGTGCTACACCCTGGGCTGTCTTCCCCCCCTGGAGTCCATGGATTCCTGCATATGTATGGGGGCCAGCATAGGGGCAGCCTTGGGCATGGAAAAGGCCAATCCGGAGCTTAAAGGCAAAGTAGTGGCTGTAATTGGTGACTCCACCTTCTTCCACTCGGGACTAACCGGCACCCTGGATATTGCTTATAATCTGGGCACTTCCACGGTAATCATACTGGATAACCGGACTACAGCCATGACAGGACACCAGGACCACCCGGGGACAGGGAAGACCTTGAAAAAAGAAGAGAGCACGCCCGCCGACCTTCACGAGATTGTAAGTGCCCTGGGGATAGAGCGGGTATCCGCTGTGGACCCTTTAAATTTAAAGGAGGTAAAAGAGGTCATATCCAGGGAAGTAGAGTCCCCGCAATCTTCCGTTATTATCTTTCAAAAACCCTGTGCTCTCCAGGAAAAGAAGGGAAAGCCCAGGGTTGTAGATGAAGGGGAGTGTTCCTACTGCAAGAGATGCCTGGATATAGGCTGCCCTTGTATTATGAATGACCATGAGGCGGAAAGAGTTCAAATAAATATGGATTTGTGCAGCGGGTGCAGCTTATGCCAGCAGCTATGCAAGGCGGGAGCCATCAAGAAAGCAGGTGAGAACCTTGACTAAGGAAATAAATGTTTTACTGGTTGGAGTTGGAGGCCAGGGAACAATACTGGCCAGCCGGGTAATTGCCCATGTTGCCAGGGCAAACGGTCTGTCCGTTAAGCTTTCTGAAACCCACGGAATGGCCCAGAGGGGTGGCAGCGTGGTTACACACCTCAGGGCGGGGGAAAAAGTTTATTCCCCCTTGATTGATGAAGGAAAGGCGGATATTATACTGTCCTTTGAACAGCTGGAGGCCTGGCGCTGGCTCCCCTATCTGAAAAGGGGAGGCATGATAGTGGTAAACTCCCAGGTTATATATCCTGTTCCTGTAATACTGGGATATCAAAAGTACCCGGATAATATTTTGGAAAAGCTAAAGAAAAATGTTCCCCAGACTTTTGCCGTGGATGCCCTGGCCCTGGCCCGGGAAGCGGGAAATGAGAGGACGGCTAATGTGGTTCTTTTGGGGCTTTTGGCTAAAAACCTGGAGTTTAAGCAGGAATTCTGGCTGCAGGCCCTGGAATCTGTGCTGCCGGCCAGGGTGCTGGAACCCAACAGAAAAGCATTTCTTTTGGGTTACCAGGAAAAATAGATTAGGGGAAACTTTAAAGGAAGGCTGACCTATAACCTATAACCTATAACCTATAACC
>CAYYWR010000179.1:0-1864 GCA_964474145.1 uncultured Syntrophomonadaceae bacterium | reverse complement strand
AGGGGAAACTTTAAAGGAAGGCTGACCTATAACCTATAACCTATAACCTATAACCCTTAGCCCCTAAACCAGCAAGCTATAACAGGAAAGCTGGGCAGGAAGCCTGAACAGCATAATTATTAAATAACCCTTTATTCCAGCTGCAGGAAGTAAAGGGTTATTTCGATTCCAGGAGATTTTGTTATATCAGCAGGGAAATAAATCCTTTTGGCGAAATAAAAAGCATATAGGCTGGATATAATATTTGTGCAGTTTAATGCAGCAAAATAAGCAGCCATTTCCACTACCCTTATAACTGGGACAGTTTAAAAAGTAAATCTTGCACATTTTGCTTGCGGTGGTATCAATTTTGTCAGTCAATTTAATCAGCTATAAGATGGCAACTGGAGGGTTTATTCATGAGAGGGTATCTGGGAGTAGATGTAGGGTCCGTCAGCACTAACCTGGTGATTGTGGATGAAGAGGGCAGTGTGCTGACAGATATATATATGAGGACCCGGGGACAGCCCATTAAAGCTGTCCAGGAGGGCCTGCGGGAAGCAGGGAAACAGGCAGGAAAAGAGATGAATATTATGGGATGTGGAGCCACGGGAAGTGCCAGGACCCTGACAGGGGTTATTGTGGGTGCGGATACAGTTAAGAATGAAATCACAGCCCATGCTGTGGCTGCCTCCCACCAGGTGCCGGAGGTTCAGACGGTGCTGGAAATAGGTGGCCAGGACTCAAAAATTATTGTGCTCAGGGAGGGGATTGTCACTGATTTTGCCATGAATACAGTTTGTGCTGCCGGAACGGGTTCTTTTTTAGACCACCAGTCGGCAAGGCTGAATATTCCCATTGAAAAATTTGGCGAAATATCTCTAAAGAGTAAGAACCCGGTGAGAATTGCTGGACGCTGTTCTGTGTTTGCCGAGTCGGATATGATTCACAAGCAGCAGATGGGGCATAGTGCTGAAGACATAACCGCGGGCTTATGTGAGGCCCTGGTTAGAAATTACTTGAACAATATAGGAAAGGGGAAGGAAATTGTTCCGCCCATAGTCTTTCAGGGAGGGGTGGCAGCCAACATCGGGATAAAGGCAGCCTTCCAGAGGGCCCTTGACCATGAAATTATTGTTCCCCAATATTTTAATGTGATGGGTGCTATAGGTGCGGCCCTGCTGGCTAAAAGGGAAGTAAGGAAAAAGGGTGCTACTACCTTCAGGGGATTTTCCGTCAGCGATGTGGAATATCAGCCCTCCAGCTTTGAATGTAAAGGCTGTCCTAATCTCTGTGAGATTGTCAACATTGTCATGGAGGGCAAGGTCCTGGCCCGCTGGGGCGGAAGGTGCGGAAAATGGGAGCAGCTTAAAGAAGAAGATGGTCGGGAAGTTAAGAATGCAGGCTAGTTAAAGGGAGGGAGATATAAGCTTAATATCAGGTTAATTAAAGGGGGTAATGTTAAATGGAAACAACTACAAAGTATCTCTGGTTTAATACTAAAGAGCGCCGGGAGTATATTAATATAACCGGTGAAGTTAAGGAGGCATTAAAGGAAAGTGGTATAACGGAAGGTATGATTTTGATATCAGCCATGCACATTACAGCAGGGGTTTACGTAAACGATGCCGAGGCGGGTATTATACAGGATATTGATGAAATGCTGGAGGACATAGCACCCTTTGGGAAGTACTACCGCCACCATCAAACCGGTGAAGATAACGGTGATGCCCACCTGAAAAGTATCCTGGTGCACCACCAGGTTATTATCCCTGTGACCCAGGGAAAGCTGGATCTGGGACCCTGGCAGCAGGTTTATTATGCAGAATTTGACGGAAGGCGCAAAAAAAGTGTGATAATTAAAGTAATGGTGAATAAATAAAAT
>CAYYWR010000178.1:0-4192 GCA_964474145.1 uncultured Syntrophomonadaceae bacterium | reverse complement strand
CCAGACCACGTCAAATGTTAAGGAAATTATTTTTTCGTCTGTATCAACTCGGTAAATTGCTCTTTCTTTAGAAGGAGATAATACCCCGGAAATTATCTGATACCCCAAAACTACCCCTATAGCAACTATTATTATAGTAACTATCAAAATCTTTTTGATCGTCTTTCTATTCAGTGTTAAATTATAAATCATCTTTCCCCCCCTTTTGGCATTATTATTAATATTTATTTAAAGAGGAAAGTTTTTAGACCAAATAAAAAAACATAAACCTGAGTGGTTTATGTTTCTTACTGTTTAACTTTTTTGGCGCTGCCTCGACCTGTTATGGCGTCCTCTGGGTTTATTATCTTCATCAGTGTCTTCGCTCCCACTACCTCCATCTTTCATGGCTGCCTTCCGGGATAAGTTGATTCGACCTCGATCATCTATATCCAGCACCTTTACAAATACTTCGTCTCCAACACTTACCACATCTTCTGTTTTGCCAACACGGTTGGGCGCCAGCTGGGAAATGTGGACCAGGCCTTCTTTGCCCGGTAGAACTTCTACGAAGGCACCATATTTCTCCACCCTGGTGACCTTGCCCAGATATACTCTTCCCGGTTCTGCTTCTACTGTTAACTTCTCAATCATTTCTTTAGCTTTATCTCCTCCCTCCGAATCTACAGCGGCAATATATATTTTTCCATCCGGCTCTATGTCTATTTTCACCCCTGTTTCCTCTACTATTTTATTTATTATCTTGCCTCCCGGTCCAATTACTTCCCTGATTTTATCCGGGTGTATTTGCATGGTGAAAATACGGGGGGCTAAGGGAGAAAGTTCAGCCCTGGGTTCAGGGATTACTTTTTGCATGCTATCCATTATATACAGGTATCCTTCTTTAGCAGACTCAAGGGCCTGCTTTAGGATATCCCGGGATACTCCGGATATTTTGATATCCATCTGGAGAGCAGTTATTCCTTCTCTGGTTCCGGCAACCTTAAAGTCCATATCCCCATAAAAGTCTTCCATCCCCTGAATATCAGACAAAACAACCACATCGTCCCCTTCTTTAATCAATCCCATGGCTATACCGGATACAGGGCTCTTGATGGGAACCCCGGCATCCATTAAAGCCAGGGAACTGGCGCAAACACTGGCCATAGAAGTAGACCCGTTGGATTCCAGCACTTCTGAAACAATGCGTATGGTGTAGGGAAACTCTTCCGAGTCTGGCAGCGTGGGATGTATAGCTCTTTCCGCCAGGGCTCCGTGCCCAATCTCTCTTCTGCCCGGCCCCCGCATAAAACCGCTTTCTCCTACACTAAAAGGAGGGAAGTTGTAATGATGCATGAATCTTTTGAATTCCTCCAGCCCAAGCCCGTCTATCATCTGAACATCACCCAGGGCACCTAAAGTACATACCGTTAACACCTGGGTCTGGCCCCTGGTAAAAAGCCCTGAGCCATGCGTTCTGGGAAGCAAAGCTACCTCATTACTAAGCTGACGTATTTCATCCTTCCTTCTTCCATCGGGACGAATTCCTTCTTCAATAATCTTTTTCCTGACTTCTTCTTTAAGTATGGTCTCTGACTGAGAAATAATATCCTTTCCCTTTTCCGGATAAAGCTCTTCAAAGTGCAGCAGGGCCTCTTTATTTATTTCATCAATCCTGTCTTCCCTTTCCTTTTTATCATGGATGCCCAGAACATCTTGAATCCTTGGGGTCACAAACTCCCTTAAAGCTTTTTCCAGCTCCTGGTCAATTTCCGGGGCTTCATGTTCTATTTTAGCATCTCCGATTTTTTCTCCCATTTCTTCTTGTAATTCAACTATTTTTTTTATTTCTTCGTGGGCGAATAAAATAGCCTCTAACATGATTTCTTCAGAAACTTCATCAGCTTCTGCTTCAACCATGGTAACAGCATCCTTTGACCCGGCTACTACTAAATCTAATGGACTTTCTTCCATTTCTTCGGTATTAGGGTTTAACAACAGCTTCCCTTCCCTTAAACCTACATTAACTGCTGCTACCGGCCCCATAAAAGGAATATTAGATATGGTTAAAGCAGCAGAAGCACCGTTAATAGCTGCTACCTCAGGGTGACAGTCCTGATCTACCGAAAGTACAGTGCTTACTATGTGAACCGCATTTCGAAATCCCTTGGGAAATAGGGGCCTCAATGGCCGGTCAGTTAGCCTGCAGCTTAGAATAGCTTTTTCTGTAGGCCTTCCCTCTCTTTTAATAAAACCACCGGGAATCTTGCCAACCGCATATGACCTTTCCTCATAATCTACAGTTAAAGGAAAAAAATCTATGCCCTCCCTGGGTTCTTTTGAAACTGTAGCAGTTACCAGAACTGTCGTCTCGCCAAACTTCACCAGAACTGCACCACTTGCCTGTTTGGCAAGCTTTCCTGTTTCGAAAATCAGGGGATAACCTCCCAACTCCATTTTAAACTGTTGTTGTTCCATATAATATGATACCTCCTTTTTCATCTTTATAATTTACCTCTTTATACTGTTACATTTTTATATCCAAATAAAAGCGGGGTAACCCGCTTTTATTTGTCGTATATTTTTTCTATCTTCTTAAACCCAGGTTTTTGATAAGGCTCAGGTACCTGTCCGGACTGCGATCGCGAAGATAATTTAATAGTCCCCTGCGCTGTCCAACCATTTTTAACAATCCTCTTCTGGAATGATGATCTTTTTTATGGGTTTTTAAATGGTTATTTAAATGATTAATCCGGTCGGTTAAAATTGCAACCTGCACTTCAGGAGAGCCGGTATCACTTTCATGAAGACGATACTTACTAATAATATCCTGCTTACGGTCTGTTGTCATGGTCATTGCTATTTCACCTCCTTGTTATATTAACCCCACAAGCCAAGATAAATCGTCGGAGACTCGAAGTTCCTAGCAAGTGGTTACCTTTAAGCAATGTTAATTCTATCATAACTGTATATTCTTGTAAAGAAAGCGTCTTTTAATTATTTCTCTGGCAACCTCAAAGTCCTTACTAATTTGCTCCTTTAAATCTTCAGAACTGTTAAATCGCCTTTCTTCCCTTATTTTTTGCAAAAATTTTAATCTTAATTCACGGTTATATATATCCTCCTGAAAACTCAATATATGTGACTCTATATTTAAAGACTTGCCCTGGAAAGTAGGGTTGTAGCCAATGTTTGTTAAGCTGTAATAACTTTTGTCCTGTAAGCAGGTTAGGGTTAGATAGACACCATTTCCCGGAACAATAACACTTTTGTCAACACTTAAATTAGCTGTGGGATAACCTAAAAACTTTCCCCTGCCTTCTCCTTTTGTTACCTTACCATATAAAAAGGGGGGATATCCCAGGTGCAGGGAAGCCTCCCTTACTTCCCCCGACTTTATTAAGTTTCGAATGAGGGAACTGCTGACAATTTTATTATTCACCTGTACCGGGTTTACAATCTCCAGTTGAAAACCAAACTTTTCTGCCAGGTCTTTTAAATCATCAGCCTTGCCCAGACCACGATATCCAAAGGAGTAATCAAATCCAATTACTACACCTTTCACTTTTAATCTTCCAATTAAAAATTTTCTCACAAATTCTTCCGGATCAAGGCCTGCAAACTCCCGGTCAAAAGATAAAACTATAGCCAGATCTATGCCCATTTCCTCTATCAATTTAATTTTTGTTGAAAGAGGCGTTAATAAAAGGGTTTCCCGGGACTGGGGACCATTAATAACCTTCTGGGGATGGGGATTAAGAATCAGTAGTCCACTGGTGGCATTAAGTTCTTTTGCTTTTTTTTGCGTAGTTTTTAAGATTTGTTGATGCCCCATATGAAGACCATCAAAATTGCCCAGGGCCAAAACCAGGGGGATGTCACTGTTATATTCATCTATTTCATATATTACTTCCATGTATCCTCTCTCCTAATTTTTTAGAAAAAGTTTTTCTGGTTTTAACTTAATCTTTGGGGGCTGGCCCTGCCATTTCCCTAGAGCCAGAAATTCGCCGGTAGATGAATAAACTCTTACCATAGTATCTGATATCTCATATTTTTGCAAGCTGGTAAGGGGCTGAGAAACACCATTAATAAAAGTACGGAGGGATTCTTCTTTTAGAATTGCTTCCGGAAAATGAGTAAAGGCCGTATCCAGGGGTATTAAAAAATCATTTATCTGGTTTTTTTGAAACAAGTTTTTTACTTCTTCCTT
>CAYYWR010000177.1:0-4232 GCA_964474145.1 uncultured Syntrophomonadaceae bacterium | reverse complement strand
TGGGCCCGGAGAGGTGCTCCAACGCCCGGGTTCTGATGCTCTGGTTTAAGGCAGCCCCCTCCTGGTATTCCCCCAGAAGAGTATTGGTTAAAAGAAGGCCATCGGCATTTATCAGGTAAGCATCTGCGGTTTCCCCCAGTTCTCTCAGCCCCTCATGGACTAAATAGCCTATATACTGTTCATCAAAGATCATATTAATGGTCCCTACTATTTCGCCGGAACGGCCCTGGCTCCGGACGGGAGCAGAAATG
Organism: uncultured Syntrophomonadaceae bacterium; assembly: GCA_964474145.1. Classification (GTDB taxonomy): domain Bacteria; phylum Bacillota; class Dethiobacteria; order SKNC01; family SKNC01; genus PWHX01. Next base: position 3,981 of record CAYYWR010000177.1, on the reverse strand, counting down.
ACCATACAGTTGTCGTGAATGATATCGGAATAAAACAACTCCGACCAGGTAATGTTTCCCCCCAGGCTCCCCTGGACGTAGTCCCGGATAGACATGTCTTCATACCAGAGATTATCCTCTGTGGAGTAAACGCACCTGCCCTCACTGTCGGTAAGAAAAACTACTGCATAGCCATACTCCTCCAGCACGGTGGGGGCCAGGTCGTCCATAATATCCAAGCGGCTCTGCCACATGGGGTCAGAAGTATCTCTTACTTCGCCGATGGTTTCACCCTGGTGCTCTCCCCCCTCCAGTATATTTAAGCTCTGATAAACGTCCCGGGTGGTGGCAAGAACTGCAGCATCCCCCTCCCTTTCTACAAAATATGAATGCAGTTCAGCATCAGTTAAACCGGCATACATGTCCATGCCTGCCTGGACCTCATCCCTTAAATTATTTTCCGACAGGTTGAATGCTACCAGGCTTACTGCCAGTACAGGAATTAAGCCTATTAACAAAAACAGTAATATTAACTTGAATTTTAAACTCATATTTTTTAAGCTCAGCTTTTTTAACATAACCTCATCCCTTTCTACATTATTTTTCTCTAGTCAAAAAAACATGGTCTGCTACCATGTTTTCTGCTACCATGTTTTCATCTTAACTACTACCTGAGATTTAAGATAAGTAATCATATAAATTACTAAAATATGAATCCTGAAAAAAATTACATGAAAAGCTTTACATGCGGAAGCCGGCTGTCATAACAACAAGCATCTTAGACCCCTGACTTTGCGCCCCTGGCTTTCACCAGGGTTGCCCTTATCAACTTGTTTTAATACATACGCAATTATTTTAATTGTTATGCACAACACTCCTTTTAAATAACACAACTTTTTATTATTTTATTCTACACTTTCTGGCAAATACCTTTAAAGTAATGAAAAAATGATAAATAACGGCATTTTATTTATGTTAAACTCATATAATAATTAAGCTTTATAGAGCATGTAGCGGTTTCGGCCGCTATTTTTTGCCTGGTAGAGGGCCTGATCGCTATTATTGATAAGGTCTTCCTTGGGTGTTTCTGGATGAGCAACCGCAGAGGCAATTCCCAGGGATAAGGTTACGGTGTCCCTGGCAGGGGAGGCTTTGTGTTCAAGGCCCAACTCCTCTACTTCCTGCAAGATCATCTCTGCAGTATTAACTGCACCTTTCAGACCTGTTTCCGGTAAGAGCACGACAAATTCTTCACCACCGAAGCGGGCTACCAGATCCCTGGGCCTTCTTGCAGCCTTACTAATGACTTTTGCAACCTCTTTAAGGCATTCATCCCCCTGAAGGTGGCCGTAGGTATCATTATACTTTTTAAAATAATCAATATCCAGCATGATGATAGAAAGCTCTTTTTGGTTTCGTATAGAGCTTCTCCATTCTTTTACATATATTTCATTGAAGTGCCTCCGGTTATAAAGGCCGGTCAGGGCATCAATGGAGGACAGCTGGTCCAGCTTATCCATCAACCTTTTCAGTTCCTGCTGGGTTTTATCAGACATCCGGACAATCCTTTTCATTTGCCGCAGCAGTGTTTTGTATTCCTTCAACAATAACCTGTACTCATCTGCTTCAATGTTATTTTGATTGGACTCACTGGACAGTATAGTTTCTGCCTGGGAGATAACTTCTTCTTCTCTAGAAAAAATATTTTCCATATCTATACCCCACTTATATCAGAATAATTTCAAAGGGCAGTTCATCTAAGGAATCCTTAAAATCTTCGCCAAATTCAATAGCGCTTTCATTATCTTCTTCACATCGCCAGTTTACCCTTACCTTAAGCCCTTTATTATATTCCTCTTCAAAAAAATCTAGAATGGTCATAAAAATCTTGGAGGTGCTGCTGTTAAAGTAAACGACTTCAAATTCCAGGGTAGCTTCTTCCGGCATTTGCTCCAGGAATTCATTAAGCCACATCATTATCGGGCCATAAAACTTGGCTGCATTCTCGGGAAAGGATTCTCCCTGTATTTTCAGCAGGCCAGTGCTGGCATCAAAATGTATATAAGGTGTTGAGCTGGTTTTTTCTATGATAAGGTTTTCCATTATTTACCTCCTAACAATGACTTTTATACTGAAAAATGATGTTTCCCGATCTATTTCAGTAAAGGAATATTCCAGGGGCTCTCCTGCTTTTCTGGCCATTTCGATCAGTCCAAGGCCAGCGCCCTTGCTGGTCTCCGCCGACTCCATGCGGCGGCGTGTTTTGTATAGGGCTTTCAGTTCATCTTTGTCCAGGCTTCGCACCTCTTCAATTTTTTCCCTGAGGGATGGGATATCCTGGTTGTAAACCCGGTTACCGCAGTAGATAAAGTAACCGTATTCTTCCCGGCCGATTACAATAACACCGAAACGCAGCTCTTCCTCCGCCGGCTCCTCATGGATGAGTTTTTCCGCCGAGTAGTTCAGGATGTTTTGTACCTGCTCCACAAAAATAGAAAAAATAGAAAGGGTGGCTTTGTTTCCCGCCTCATCGTATTCCAGGTTACGGCGCAGTGAAGTGCCAACCCCTTCCAGGCTTTTTTGTGAAACCGGTCCACTGTAACAAAAAAGAATGTTTTGATTTTTAAGGTCTTTATAAAAATCATACAGAGAAATGTTCAAGTCATCAGCTCCTTATTAAAGGTTTTATAAAGGGTTATTATGAAGTTTGTATAAGGGTTACTCCAGGCGTGCTATATGCTAAAACCCAGCACAGTAATATCGTCTCTTTGATTGCTATCCCCCATATGCTCTTCCAGCTCCTTTTCCAGTATTTCTCTTTGCTCTTGAAAGTCCTTATTTTGAATGTTGTTCAAAAGAGACATCAGTTTTTTGCGACCGAAGCATGTTTTTTCTGCATCTCCGTTCTGGTCTTCATAGCCATCGGAGGGGATATAAAATCTCCATTGTTCATGGCTATGGATTTCATGGTTGGTATATTCATAGTCTTCCTTAGAGCGCCTGTAACCTATAGGCTGCCTGTCCGACTTTATTCTAACCAGCTCTTCCCCCTTTGTATAGTATAGTGATATGCCTGCGCCGGCAAAAATAAGTTTATTCTCTTCTGGGATGATATAACATAGACCGATATCAAAACCATCATCTGACTTATCAAGGGATTTAAAGTCTGGCTTTTTTTGATCCAGCGTATCCTTTACAATCATGTTTAACTTCTTTAATATCTCAGCCGGATTATCTTGTGTGCCGGAATTTATGACTCTATCCAGAATAGAGTTGGCCATCATGGTCATTAAAGCTCCTGGAACACCGTGCCCTGTACAGTCAATAACCGCAAGATAATACCCTTTATTTACTTTTTTGCACCAGTAAAAATCTCCTCCTACAATATCGGCAGGTCTCCACAGGACAAAATGCCCCCTGATAAGCTCCCTCAATTGTTTCTCCTCTGGAAGAATAGCTTTCTGTATGGTCTGTGCGTAATACAGACTGTCGGTAATCTTCTGGTCTTTCTCCTCCAGTTCTTCATTTTTCTCTATTACCTCAGCCTCTTTTTCCTCTCTTTTTCTCAGGTTAACTCGCCACATCTTTATGGAAATGTACCAGGATACTATTAAAAATATAAGGGCTGCAAATATGAGGACAAGTAAAACCCGGGTAATCTTTCTTTCAAAGGATACCTTCTCCCGGACCTGGTAATGTATCAATTCTGTCAGGTCTTCAGCCGCCTCCATAAATTCTGATTGGGTTTTGGTGTAGGTCCACTGCTTAAGGAGAGTCTCCCCTTTTTCTTTATTGCCGCGACCTATATATCCAAAGGCTTCCTCTTCAATCTCTTTACTTATATTTAAAAATACCCGAATCCTTTCCAGTTCTTGCTGTGCAGCCTCTTCCCCCTGGACCAGTTCTGCGATTTCTTTCAGACTGTTATTCAAATTGGACAGGTGCACATGGTATGTATCCAGCCAGGCCAAATCTCCGGTGACTGCTGCCATGTGAGCTGAC
>CAYYWR010000176.1:0-4263 GCA_964474145.1 uncultured Syntrophomonadaceae bacterium | reverse complement strand
GAAGAGGAAGAGGAAGAGGAAGAGGAAGAAGAGGATCCTATTAGTGATATTAGGAGGCTGTTCGAATAGGAACAGGGGCTGCTAAACGGATGAGGACAACTAATGCTTTCGTTACAGGAGAGGCTACGGGTTATTTTGCAAATGTTCACAAATTAAGTCAGATGATGGGACCACTGGCGTTTGGCAGGAGCAAGGGAGTCAAGGCCCAGGGGATCCTGTTTTGTAGTAAATATTACACTGTAATGGTAAGTTGAAATAAATGTGTATAAATTCTGATAATACTAAAGGTTTTTGCAAAATAATGTCGAATTATAAAAAAATCACGGGTAAAATATGTAACTTCTGATTAAAAAGTCAAAATAGTAAATAAAAAGGAAAAGGGAAACAAGAAAGGGAGTGGGAAAAAGCAATATTAAATATCATATTGAGGATCTCTGTTAGCATATTATGAAAAAAGATTTTGGGAGTAAACATTAATAAACAAATGAAAGGAGGTAACTGGTTTTAGGTAATATATATCTAAAATCGGAATCAAATGGGAGAATATCTTTCACCAGGTGTATATGTAGAAGAATTTGATAGTGGCGCAGTGCCCATGGAAGGAGTGAGCACCAGTACCACAGGGTTTATCGGCTTAGCAGAAAAGGGCCCTGTGGGAGGTGTGCCGGTACTGATTACCAACTTTGGTGACTTTACCAGAGTTTTCGGAGGGTTTTTACCGGAAAAAGAGTTTGGAGTTTATCGGTACCTGGCCTATGCTGTTTACCATTACTTTGTTAATGGGGGGTCCAGGTGTTATGTGTCCAGGGTAGTCCCTGACGACGCCGAAGCTGCAGTGTATCAGAAAGAAGGCGAAGGGCTTGAGTTAAAGATAACTGCAAAAAATCCTGGAGCATGGGGCAATAAGATTAAAATTAATCTTAGCCCTGCCAGTAAAGCCAAGACCCAAATCATAGAAGTTATTGAAGAGGAGGGTGGGCCTAAAAAGTACAGGGTAAAAAATAGTGCGGACTTTAACGTGGGTGATGTAGTGGCTTTTAATGACGGGAGTGAAATAGTTTACAATGAGGTATCTGGAGCTGAAGAGGGAGTTTTAGAGTTTGCTGAAGAGTTTACTGTGGATGTGGTAGATACCGGTTTAGTGCCCCAAAAGCTGTTGTTCACCTGTGAGATGGATATGGAGATAAGTCATGGTGAGGTGGTTGAGTCTTATGATAACGTATCTTTTAATAGCAATGCGGCCAACCACATATCTAACAAAATACTTAAATCGGAACTGGTGAACCTGCAGGTTAACATAGAGGGGGAAGCACTGCCTCCTTATCAGTTGCTTACGGGAGAGGAGCAAGGCACATCTACTATTTCATTAAACGGAGGAAGTGACGGAAGTCAGGATAAGGTAGACAGTGGTACTTATATAGGTCAGGACAAAGGACCAGGGAATCGAACAGGGATAGAGGCTTTTATTGACAATGGTGAGGCCAGTATTATGGCTGTGCCAGGGTTGACAGATCCCAATGTTCAGTTAAGCCTGGTGGCCCACTGTGAGAACCTGGGCAGCCGTTTTGCCATACTGGATACTCCCAGAGATAGCAAGAAGGTCCCTGATGTGTTAGTTCACAAAGACATTATAGATTCCCAGTACTGTGCCCTTTATCATCCCTGGGTTATTATATTTGACCCGTTATCTAAAAATAATATCAGTGCGCCTCCATCAGGCTCAGTAGCAGGAGTTTACTCCCGCTCGGATCAGGAGCGTGGTGTGCATAAAGCCCCGGCTAATGAAATTGTTAGAGGTTGTGTCGGGTTAGATTGTCATTATAATGCCGGTGAACAGAGCGTCTTGAATCCTAAAGGTGTGAACTTGATAAGGGCTTTCCAGGGTCAGGGAATAAGAGTATGGGGTGCCCGTACATGCTCTTCCAATGCTTTATGGAAATATATCAACGTGCGCAGGTTGTATATTTTCATAGAAGAATCAATTAAAGCCAACACTAGCTGGGTCGTATTTGAAAATAATGAACCGGCCTTGTGGGCAAGGGTTAGGCGCACCATTGAAAATTTCCTAACTGATTTATGGCGAGGTGGTGCTCTATCTGGCAATTCACCTGCAGAAGCATTTTTTGTGGATATTGGCAGAACTACCATGAGCCAGGATGATATTGATAATGGCCGGTTGATTTGTGTTATAGGTGTGGCGGCAGTAAAGCCTGCAGAGTTTGTAATCTTTAGAATTACCCAAAAAACTAATGAATAAATAGTAAAATAGATGAAAGGAGGGTGTTTTAATGTCTGACCTGGAAAGTAAACAATTAGTTCAAATGCATCGCTTTGAGGTCGAAATAGGTGAATCTATAGCCCGAATCTCTGAAATTTCTGGAATTGAAGTGTCTGTAGAAATTCATGAGTACAGGGAAGGGGATATGAAGGAAAACTATGTTAGAAAGATACCTGGTTTGAAGAGATATGGAAATATCACTTTTAAAGGTGGAGTGGTAAATAACAAAGATGATTTTTTAAAGTGGGTTCTGGAAGATCCCCCGGAGCAAAAAGATGATTTAACTATAAAAGCCAAAAAGCGCAGTGAAGACGATGATGATTCCGAAGAAGTAACCTGGAAAGCAGAAAAAGTTTTGCCTGTTAAGTATGTAGGGCCTGAGTTTAGCGGGACAAAGTCAGAAATAGCTTTTGAATCCCTGGAAGTGGCTATTGAAAACTTAAAAAGAGAAGAGTAAAGGCAGAATGAAAGAGTAGTAGATATCACAAAGTGATGTCTGCTACTCATCCTTAAAATATGCAGGGAGGATTAGTAATATGTCACTACAAACGGAATTTCCCTTTGAACTGCCCAAGGGCTATGTGGATAAAGATGGCAATGTCCATAATAAAGGAGTGAGGCGCCTGGCTACAGCTGCTGATGAAATAGTGCCCATGAAAGATTCACGGGTACAGCAAAACCAGAGCTACCTAAGTATTCTGATTTTATCCAGGGTGATAACAAAACTGGGCGATTTAAAAAAAATTGACGCGCAGGTGGTTGAAAACCTGTTCACGACAGACCTTGCCTATTTACAAGACTTGTATCAGAGCATAAACCAGGCTGAGCCTCCCAAGTACCAGTATAGTTGTTCTAAATGCGGTGAGGTAAATGAGGTGAGCCTGGGTTTTTTCGAACAATAAAATGTTATCCCAGAGATAGCATTTATGAAGAAGCGGCCTTTATAGCTTACTATTTTCACTGGTCTCATGAAGAAATTATGTATCTGGATCACCGGGCCAGGCGCCGGTGGTGTGAAGAGATATCAAAAATAAACAATAAGTTAAGCAGGCAAAGTGAAAAAACTGAAAAGAAGGATATATTCGATATATATTAGGAGGAAAAGGGCTATATTGTCACCAGGGACAGGGTAAGGGAATATGGATAGGTATAGAGATTACAGCAGGTATAAGCAGAAGATTCTATTTAAAGGTAAGGGTTGATATGATAATTATTAAGAAAAAGCTTAAAACCAATTTCAAACCTTTAAAAATAGCAGGGGAAGGGTTTATAGCATCGATTCTTCAAAGAGATTCACAACAGGCTTATGTGACTTCTCCCGAAATGGTTTATAAGCTAGGTAAACAGGAAGAAGATGACTTAACGGGGGTTATTTTAAGCCTGTTATTGCAAATTCGAAACCTGAATTACAACCAGTCTTTCTTAATAAACAACAGTGCCAGTTTAAAGCAAAACCTGGTTGAGCAACTGGAACGGCACCTGAAGAATGCCAGCTGGCATAAGACAGGGTACAGTAATGAGATTCAAGAATTAATAAATAATGTTAAAGATAAGAGTTACTTTTCTGATAGGAATAACCTGAATTCCCTTATAACAAGAATTAGTGAAGAATTAAAAAAAAAACAAGCTATAAAACATTATCCTTTCCCGGGAACTGAGGAAATCGGGCATCCTCTTTCAATTCATATAGATCATATTGAGGGGCGGCCATTTAAGGAAGGAACATTTAAGGGACAGCCCGGGCAGCTTGGAATGCCGGGCCATTTAACAATAGAAAAGCACCATCACTTTACACGCTCATTGCAGCGGGAGCATCTGCCGGAAAGAAGCTACCTGATGAGGCATTTACCAGGGGCTGCCACTTACAACCCCTTCATTGAAGTATTAAAAAGCTACTACCGGCAGCAGCTACCACTTGAACAACAGCTTCTTGTGGAGGAACTCATACAAAAAGTGCAACTTAAGCAACATATACATTCTGAGCA
>CAYYWR010000175.1:0-4295 GCA_964474145.1 uncultured Syntrophomonadaceae bacterium | reverse complement strand
AAGCTATAAGCTATAAGCTATAAGCTATAAACTATAAGTTATAAGTTATAAGCTATAAGGGAAGGCTTGATGGGGAGGAAGACTTTTTTTACAGGTCTTCTTTCTTTATTTTCAGGAAAGTATGGGTTTTTCCTTTATATTTTGGTAAAATATAAAGGAAATAATAATTAAGAAGTAAAAATCTCAATATATTTAGAAATCGTTCAATGGAGGTATTGTATGCGCAAAGACGGAAGGAATGTAGATGAAATAAGGCCTGTAAAGATAACGCGGCAGTTTATAAAGCACCCGGAAGGCTCTGTTCTTATGGAAATTGGGGATACCAGAGTGATTTGTAATGCTACTATAGATGAGAGGGTGCCTCCTTTTATGAAGGGGCAGAATAAAGGGTGGATTACAGCGGAGTATTCCATGCTGCCCCGCTCAACAGACGTTCGTAATGTGCGGGAGTCTGTTAAGGGAAGGCAGGGGGGACGTACCCATGAAATTCAGCGGATGATAGGGAGGTCCCTGCGTTCAATAGTTGACCTGGAGGCCCTGGGAGAGAGGACAGTTTGGATTGACTGTGATGTGATTCAAGCTGACGGGGGCACCAGGACGGCTTCCATAACAGGATCCTATATAGCCCTGGTTGACGCCCTCTACAAGCTATTAAAAGACAATCGGCTAAAAAGTTTTCCCGTTAAAGATTTTTTATCCGCCGTCAGTCTAGGGATTGTAGATGGGAAAGAAGTGCTGGACTTGAACTTTGAGGAGGATTTTAAAGCCCAGGTAGATATGAATTTAGTTATGAGCGGTAAGGGAAAAATTATAGAAGTACAGGGCACGGCTGAAGGCGAGCCTTTTTCCCAGGAGTTAATGCTAAATCTTATGATTCTAGGGCAAAAAGGAATCAGTGACCTTATTCAATATATCAAAGAAAATCTGGGACCGGTGGTATCCCTTATGGAAGGTGGAAATTAATGATACCCCTTGTAATAGCCACAAATAATAAAGGTAAAATCAAAGAATTTAAAGAGATGCTGGAAGACTACCCCTTTAAAGTGCTGTCCCTTTTGGATTTCCCTGGTTGCCCGGAAATAATTGAGGACGGGACTACTTTTAAGGAAAATGCCATAAAAAAAGCTGAGATGGTGAGAAATTATACAGGGGAGATAGTTTTAGCAGATGACTCCGGGCTGGAAGTGGACTTCCTGGGGGGGGAGCCCGGCATCTATTCTGCCCGTTTTGCGGGGAACAGGGCTACTGATGAGGACAATAACCGTAAACTCCTGGGCCTTTTGGAAGATGAGCCCAGGGAGAAAAGAGGGGCCCAGTTTACCTGTGTTATAGCTATTTCCCCTCCGGGGGAAGATACCAGGGTGGTGGAGGGTATTTGCCGGGGCATTATAGTGCCGGCTCCCCTGGGGGACATGGGTTTTGGTTACGACCCCTTGTTTCTGGTGCCGGAGTATGGCAAGACTTTTTCTGAGCTGGAGCCAGAAACAAAAAATAAGATAAGCCACCGGGGAAAGGCCATGGAAAAGGCGGCAGAAGTTCTAAAAGAGTTAGTTTAAGCAAAAAGGGGTGAGTTGTCTTTGAAGATTGGCGTTTTAAGTGATACCCATGGTAATGTGGTAATAAGTGAAAAAATAATTAACAATATGGGCCCTGTTGATCTGGTTCTGCATGCAGGAGATTTTTACCGGGACGCAGAAAAACTGGCAAAAAAAGTTTCGGTAAAAATAATAGGGGTGGTGGGGAACTGTGATTCACCCGTGACCTCACCAGAAGAAGAGCTTATTGACGCAGCAGGATTAAAAATCTATTTGATTCACGGCCACCAGTTTGAGGGGGTCAACCTGTATAACTCCCTCTACTATAAAGCAAAGGAGGTTAAAGCAGACATAGTTGTTTACGGACATACCCACATAGCCTCTAAGTTTGAACAGGAGGGTATACTGTTTTTCAATCCGGGGAGTATAAGTAACCCCCGCTTCCAGGGGCCTACTTACGGCATTTTAAGTATTGACGGTGGTGAAATAGAGGCAGAAATAATTCCTTATGAGCCATAGACAAATATGTGCCACAGACAAATGTGCAAATGTGCCACAGACAAATATGCAAATATGTCGCAGGCAAATATGCTGCAGATAAATATGCGGCAGACAAATAGGCCACAGAAAAAAGTTATTTTTTTAGATATTGAATAAATTTTGGTGATGTGTTAAAATTAAAAATGCTAGCAACAGCTCACTCCCCCCTGCTATGGACTTAAAGTTGCAGCACTATTTGACTTAATGAATATAATGAGTTATAATTCTAATTACTGTTTCGGGGCGTAGCGCAGTTTGGTAGCGCACTTGGTTTGGGACCAAGGGGTCGCGGGTTCGAATCCCTCCGCCCCGACCATGTGCGGGTGTAGCTCAATGGCAGAGCCCTGGCCTTCCAAGCCAGTCGTGTGGGTTCGATTCCCATCACCCGCTCCATTTAAATTATCAATTAGAAGGGCATAATTATAAAGAGCACTTCTGGTTACAAGTATAATAAAGCTATAATAAAGCATCAGTTCTACCAGAGGGAAATCATTCCTCCAGGTAGATGACCGCCCAACAGGCGGTCTTTTTAAAATGAAACTACCAGGATGCCTTTATTATGCCTTTATTTCAAAAAAGGTACATTATAATGCTTATAAACCCCGGGTCTTATAAAAATAAAAAAATAATAATTATCGCTGCGGCATTTTTTCTCTTAGTTTTTCTGTGGGGGCTTTTTTTTATTCCCCGGGCAGGATATTTGCTGGTGGCAGAAGATTCCCTTCAGGAAAGTGATATTATAGTAGTCCTCATGGGAAGTATCCCGGATAGGGTAGCAGAAGGGGTAGACATCTACCAGGAAGGTTATGCTTCCAGGATAGTTATGATGAGGGAAGACATGTCAGGCTATCAGGTGCTTCTGGAAAGGAATGTGGAGGTGCCCGGGCGGGCTGACTTATCTAAACAAGCTAGCGTTGATCTGGGAGTTCCCAAAGACAATATTATAATTGTGGAAAGCAGCACCTTAAGCACCCAGGATGAGGCTGTGGCTTTAAGGGATTACCTTAAAGACAAAGACATTAATTCCCTGATCCTGGTTACCTCCAAATACCATTCCGCCAGGTCTAAAAGAATTTTTGAAAAGGCAATGGATGGCCTGGACAGAGACATAAAAGTTCTTTCCAGCCCCAGCAGATATGATTCCTTCAATCCGGAGGGCTGGTGGAAAGACAGGGAGGATGCCAAGAGGGTTGTTTTGGAATACCTGAAGCTCTTAAATTTCTATCTAAGGGAGCAGTTTAAGCTGGGTTAACCAGAAGGGCGGCTTAATATCTCCCCATGAGCGGCTCACTATCCTTCTTTTTCTTTATTTTTATAATCAGACTCAATTCCACACTTATCAAATTGATATGTGATGGATACACAATGCTTTGAAGACTGCTTATTCTCCTATTTTTCTTCTGAATATTTATTAAACTGTCTTCCCATACTAAAAGAAATTAGAGATGTAACATAATGATTTAAACTAACTCCTTCATCTTCTGCTTGTTTTGCAAGCAAACGATGTAAAGACCTTGGAATCCTAAGAGTAAATTTCCCACTAAAATCCTGATGTTTATAGAGCTGAGGCTCAGGAATGGGTTTATTATCTTCTTTAGCAATCTCAAGCCATCCTTCTAGTGCATCTTGAAGGTTTTCTAGGGCTTCAAAAGGACTCTCTCCATCTGATTTACAACCCTCTAATTCAGGAATCTCCGCTAACCATCCGCCGCCATCATCTTCAGTCAAACAAGAAAGGCTAACGCTATATCCATTTAAATCAATTATGTTTTTTATTTTATTCAATTAACACCCTCCTCTTAATTATAATTTTAGATTAATGTTTTTAATCTTCATGTAGTGCATCTTTAATATCTTCTATCATTTTTAACGCATTTTTAACATAATGAGCTTTTACTGGACGGTTTTTAGGGATTGTTAAACAGTAGTCCAGAGCTTGATGAGAAAAAATGTAATGACTAGAACCTCCTCGCGGTTGTCTTACCTGGCATCCATAATAAAGTAAGAGGCTTTCTATTTTATGAAAAGGTATGTCTTTAGGGTTATTATGCATTGCTTTTATAAGCTTATCTTTTTTAGTCATAAAACCGTTTCCCTTTATTGTATCCATTAGCACCATATACGATACCATTATTTTTTACTTTTTTCAATATTAAATTTATCTTTTGACAAACATTTTATCTTGACAAACTATAGAAATCGTAATATAATAATCGTACC
>CAYYWR010000174.1:0-4321 GCA_964474145.1 uncultured Syntrophomonadaceae bacterium | reverse complement strand
CAGTGGCACATGGTAAAAGCCTCGCCATCACAGTGACGGGATCGCACCGGATTCTCACCGGTTTCCCTGTTAATCCTCAAGGGGAACTTGTCCAGTTAATATTTTATTGTTTTACTTTTCCTTTTTAAGCCTGTTTTAACCGATAACGTATCAGACGAGAAGCCTCTTCTGCATTGCGGGGATGTAGCCCCGTGCCCTGAAAAACCTCAGCTAACAATGGTGTGTCCAGGGAGGCCTCCTTCATCAAACTATTGTCCCGCAACAAGGAAGCATCCCCCTGGGCCAGAACCCCACCTTCTTTCATAATAATTACCTGATCTGCCCAGGAATAAACCATGTTAACATCGTGGGTAACTACCACCAAAGTAGAACCATCCTTATACAGAGACTCCAGAACATCCATAAACTGACCCGCTGAACTGGGATCCAGTCCAGAAAAAGGTTCATCACAAACCAGCAGGCAGGGCTCCATAGCTAAAAGGCCAGCAATGGCCACCTTTTTCTTCTGTCCCAGACTCAAATTGTAAGGAGGTTTGTCTTTTAAGTCCTCTATCCCCACAACACTTAAAACCTTCTCAACCCGGGACTTCACTTTATCCTCTCCCAGTTTTAAATTCCGGGGACCAAAGGCAATGTCATTATAAACTGTTGTGGAGAAAAGCTGGTTATCAGGATTATCAAAAAGTAAGCCTACTTTTTTCCTTATTTCTCCCAGATTTTTTTTCCCCAAAGGGAACCCCAAAATATTTACCTGCCCCGCCGTGGGAAGGAAAATCCCGTTTAGATGGTATATAAGCGTAGTTTTACCGCTTCCGTTGGCTCCAAGGATAGCAGTGCGTTTATGAAGCAAAATATCCAGATCCACGCCCTTCAGCGCGGCAGTCCCATCATGGTAAATATAATCCAGCCCTCTTATATCCACAGCTTTCATTAAAGCATCATCCTCTCCAGAGCAACGGTAACCAGGACGAAGAAAACTGTTATCGCTGACTTCATGAAGTCGGAAGACCTGACCTTCTGGGGTTGCCCTGCAGGCACTTCTCCCTGAAAACCCCGGGAGGCCATAGCCCTGTAAACGAATTCCGACCTGTCAAAGGATTTCACAAACATACCGGCAGAAACTTCCCCGTAAACTTTCAGCCCTTCCACACTCAATCCCCCGTTGAACGACCGGGAAGCCAGGGCCCTGCGGGTTTTCTTTATTTCCTCCATGAAAAGAAACGCATACCGGCAAGAAAGGAAAAGAACGGAAATAACCAGGGGAGGCACCTTCATATTAGACAGTCCATCAAAGAACTCCTCCAGGGGCTGAGTAGACAACATTACTATCATAGTAGCCATGGAGGTCATTGCCTTTAAAGCTATAAGGGAGGCAAAAACCACCCGGTCCGCGGGAGGTGGAAAACCTTGCCCTACAATCAGAGGAACCGTCATAAAGAACAAAAAAGGAGCCAAAAGAACCAACCTGGAAAAAAGAAAACTTAGCTTTAACCCCATCATTGAAGCCCCCAGTATTACAAAAGCAAAAGCCATCAGCACAATCCAGGGATTATCCAGACTCACCACACCAAAAACAAAAATAAAGGCAGCTATTGTCTTGGAACGGGGCTCCCAGTTTCGTCCCCAGGGCTTTATATGTTTATAATCTGTTATTTTTTTGCCGTGAAAACCACCCATGCCAGCAACTCCTATCAATATTATTAAACTAAATGTATCTACTCAGCAGCTGAGCAGTTACAACTAAAATTATAAAACCTTCATGCCCAGGGGCACAAAGGTTAATTAATCAATTTACCTATAACCCATGGACCGTGGATATCCAGATAAGTTTGAAAAAGCAGGTCTCCTGGCTCAGGGTCATAGCCTCTTACGCCTTCCCAGATATACCGGTACAGTCCGGACTTTCCAGTGGCAATATGTAAGAAACTTACCATTTACAGTGACGGCATCGCGCTGGATTTTCACCAGCTTCCCTTTTAATTTCCCGTAGGAAAACTAATTCAAAATCTTATTCCCTTATTAAGAATCTATGATATTAACAAGAAACTAAAAAATCACTAAACTTCCCTTCATAAACTTCCACTTATTTATATTCTTCATAAAAACATAAATCCCTTTTTCCTAAAAGAAAAAAAGAAAAAAAGCCTTTTAAAGATTTGTTCTTCTGTGTCCATAAAAACCGTCCTTTTTATTTGCTTTAATACAACTTATAAACAATCGTTCCACCTGGTTTAACTAAAGTGAAAAGTATTGTCTTCTGGATTTAAAATATCCAATCCCTTCTGACTGGCTAGCTTAAGAAGCTTATTATCTGAGCAAACAAAAATGAATTCCTTCGGATTTTCTATTACTGTTGCCAGTTGTATGGAGTCTAAAGGTGTTATATAATTTTCTGAACAATTGTCTAAAGCAGCTAATATTATTGGAGTTGTTACTTCTATTACTTCTATCTTTGCGTTTTTTATATCACTTAAAAAAATTCCTTTCACCATGGCAAACTCTTCTTCATTTAATATTTCATCCACATCAACCAGACGTCGCAGGTTTGAAACTACCTCTACCAAACAAATACTGGTAATATATTTGCCTGTACTTTGGGCAAATATTTTATCTACCACCTGGGAACCTTTTTCTTCCACATATCTCTTAAACAATGCGCTTGTATCAAAAAAATAACTTTTAAAAGTCATCCTTCTTCTCCCTTAACTCCCTTGACTTTTCTGAGAGAGAAAAAGGCACTTTTCTCAACACCTTCCTGGTTTCCTCCAGAGAAGACTTCTCACCAGAATATTTTTCACAGTACTCCATAATCATTTCTGTACTGTTTTCTTTACAGGAAGGTTTTATAACTAAAGTATTGCCTTTAATTAAAATATCTAGATAGTCTCCCTCTTTAATTTTTAGTTTATCCCGCATGGCTTGGGGCAGAGTTATCTGACCCTTTGACGTAACCTTTACCTTTTTCATTAAAAAGACCTCCTTACTTCCTATTGTAAGGATTTCTTACGCTGTTGTCAAATAAACCGGTTCCTGGTTGATCTTTACTCCCAGCATATTAGCCTTTAATTATAATAGATTTTGAATTACAGCCTGACCAGTATCTACCTAAACGACTCACCATCTAGTGGTAACTGTTATTATTGTTATTTAATGGGGCAAATATATCAAAAACTAGGCTTTCTTTTGGCCTGTTACGGAAAGATAAACTTCTTCGTAAAGTTTTACTATTTTATCCCTATGGAATTTCTGTGCTGCCCTTTCTCGACTTTGCATGCAGAACTCTTTATAAAGTTCCCTTTGAGTCAGCAGCCTGACACAACCCCAGGCCATAGACTCCACATCCCCTACATCATAAAGGAAGCTGGTCCTGCCATCTTCTGCCACCTCAGGGATTCCCCCAACATTACTGGCTACCACGGGCACTCCACAAGCCATGGCCTCCAGTATAGCCAGCCCAAAGCTCTCCTTTTCTGAGGTTAGCAAGAATAGATCCGCTTCATGCAGAACAGGTAAAACGTCATCCTGGACCCCCAGGAAGGTAACCTTATCCTTCAAGCCCAGCTCTTCTGCCAGCACGGCAACCCGATACTTTTCTACTCCATCTCCCACCAGCAATAACTGGGAGGGAATCTCCTTCTGAACCCGATAAAAAACTTCAATAACGTCATGCACTCTTTTTACCGGGCGAAAATTAGAAATATGTAACAGCACTTTTTCTTTCCCTGAAGGAAAGGAGCAAATTACCCTGGATTTGCTAGATTTACTCATGCTGTTCAGGGGAAAATATTGTTCAGTATCTATAAAATTGGGAATATGTAAAGGCTTTGAGCATCCGGGGAAATAATCCAGAGTCTCCTTTTGCAGGCTCCGGGACACCGCAGTTACAGCATCGCTTTCCCGGATGCTGAAGGTGGTTATCTCTCTAAAGGAGGGGTCACTGCCCACCAGAGTAATATCTGTACCGTGCAGTGTGGTGACCAGTTTCAATTTTTCTCTGCCTATTATTTCCCGTGCCAGGTACGCACAGGCGGAATGGGGTATAGCGTAGTGGGCATGGATGATATCCAGATTCTTCTCCCTGACCACCGAAACAATTTTATTTACCAGGGCCAGGTCGTAGGGCTGGTATTTAAACAGGGGGTAATTGGGGACTTCAACCTCATGGTAAAAAATCCCCGGGTGATATCCCTGGAGGCGAAAGGGCTGCTGATAACTAATAAAATGTATTTCGTGACCCCACTTTGCCAGACACTTTCCCAACTCCGTGGCCACCACCCCGCTGCCACCATGGGTGGGGTAACAAAGAATTCCAATCCTCATC
>CAYYWR010000173.1:0-4326 GCA_964474145.1 uncultured Syntrophomonadaceae bacterium | reverse complement strand
AGTATTTATATAATAATAATAAATTGTAGTAGAAGTAATAGTACCTGTGGAAATGTGGAAAAATATTGTGAATAAAGATAAAATAGTTTTGTTTTATGTGTAAAAAATGGTGAATTAAAAAAAAGTTATTAGCATAATTAACATAAAGAATATCAATAAAATATTTATTAACAATAAACAGTTGTTATCCACATAAATATAAACAGTATTATTAACTGTTTTTAATTTTTTCAGTTAATTCTTCCAGTAATTTTTTAAGATTGTAGTTATTGGAAATATCTTCAACTACCTTGTGGTGAGCATGCATTACTGTGGTGTGGTCCCGGCCTCCAAATTCTTCACCTATTTTGGGAAGAGAATAATCTGTTAACTCCCTGCATAGGTACATGGCAATATGCCGGGGAACGGTTATGTTTTTTGTTCTTTTCTTGGATTTCAGTTCTTCCTTTTTCATATTAAAATGCTCTGCTATTACAATTTGTATGTGGTCAATGGTCAATTCTTTGGATTTATGAGGAGAAATAATGTCTTTCAAAGCTTCTTTGGCCATGTCTAGATCTACTTTGTAACCAGAAAGGGATGAATAAGCAACTATGCGTATTAATGCTCCCTCTAACTCCCTAATATTTGTATTTATTTTTTCAGCAATATAATGAACTACTTCGTTGGGAAGCTCAAAATTTTCCAGTCTGGCTTTTTTTCTGATAATGGCTATACGAGTTTCTAAATCAGGGGGTTGTATATCTGTTATCAGACCCCATTCAAACCTGGAACGGAGCCTGTCCTCCAGGGTAGGTATTTCTTTAGGGGGTCGGTCACTGGATATGGTAATTTGTTTGTTGTTTTCGTGTAAGGCGTTAAATGTGTGAAAAAATTCTTCTTGAGTTTGTTCTTTGCCGGCTAGAAATTGAATATCATCAACTAAGAGAATATCAATATTTCTATATTTATTTCGAAATTCATTAGTTTTGTTATCCCTTATAGCGTTGATAAATTCATTGGTAAATTTTTCTGAGGTAATATAAACTACGCTACTTAAACCCATATTATGTAAAACATGATGACCTATGGCATGCATAAGATGGGTTTTACCCAGGCCTACTCCCCCATAAATAAAAAGAGGATTATATGATTTGGAGGGGCATTCGGCCACGGCCAGGGAAGCAGCATGGGCAAAACGATTACCAGAACCTATTACAAAAGAATCAAAGGTATATTTAGGATTTAACCATAAGCTATTATATTTTTGATTTCTAGAGGTAAAAGGGGCGCTTGTCCCTTCATTAATTTTTGTAACGTTTTCAGTTTTAGTTTCAGTTTTAGTTTCAGTTTCAGATGTTTTTTTCATTTCTATATTTTCTTTTTTTGGTGATATACTACTGGTTACTTTATTTGAATTTTCTTCATCCTCTTCCAGTTCTTCTCGAATATCTGACTTGTCTGAAATTATGAATTGTATAGAAAGATGAAGGTCGCAGATATTTTCTAAGGTTTTGTTTATTAAGTTATAATAATGGGATTGTATAAAATCCCTGGAAAAATCATTAGGAACTTTTAAGTAGAGAACAGAATCTTTAATGGCAATGGGTGTGGTGGGTTTAATCCAGGTTTCAAAGCTGGGCCTGCTCAATTTTTTTTCTATCTCATAGAGGACGGACTCCCAAATAGACTCAATATTTTCATTCAAGATAATACCTCCTATAAAGCTTTTAACATATTTGTCCACACTTTATCCACATATGTGAATAACTTTAAAAATAAACACTTGAATTATAATAATAACAAAATAATCCTTATTATACAACAAGAATGTTTTGATAAAAAAACAAGAAAAACAAAGTAATTACGGGAGTTTAATTGACTTGACAGGGGGAAAGGAAATAGATATAATTGCTATAGTCTTTTTGGGAAAATTTTATTTACATTCTTTATTTAAAAGTATATGGGAGGTGTAAGATATTGAAAAGAACCTATCAGCC
The DNA here is from genome assembly GCA_964474145.1 of uncultured Syntrophomonadaceae bacterium. Lineage (GTDB taxonomy): Bacteria > Bacillota > Dethiobacteria > SKNC01 > SKNC01 > PWHX01. The sequence continues at coordinate 2,347 of CAYYWR010000173.1, read as the reverse complement.
CAAACGCATTAAGAGAAAGCGTAATCACGGATTCAGAAAAAGGTCAAAAACCAGGTCCGGTAGGACAATTTTAAGAAGGAGAAGGAGGAAAGGAAGAAAGGTGATGTCTGCTTAGGTCGCAGTTAGAAGTGGCCTTTTTTAACGTAAGTTAAATTTTTTATTAAAAAATGACAGAAAACAAAATGGCAGAAATTTAATCAAATTAATAACTGAAATTAAATGACTTAAAATGAGAGATTTTTTGTAAATCGGCGGTGTTGTATTTTTGGTAAAATCATTAAAAAAGAACCGGGAATTTAAAATAGTTTATAATTATAAAAATTTTTATATTTCATCCTTTACCGTGTTATATATAATGCCCAATAACCTGGATGAAATAAGGTTAGGTATTACAGTTAGCAAAAAGGTGGGAAACAGTGTAGTGCGCCACCGGGTAAAAAGACTTTATCGAGAAGTATGCCGCCTCAGGGAAAATGAATTGGAAAAGGGATATGACCTTGTGATTGTTGCCAGAAAAAAGGCAGCAGAACTGGATTTTAAAAAAACCTGGAAAGATTTGAATATATTGTTTAGAAAAAGTAAATTATTATTATAGAGCAGGTATGAAATTAACAGATAAACAGATAAAAAGATAATTTGCTGTGATGGATAGCGAGAGAATGATTGTGTGGGAAATGATTGTGTGGGAATGGTAGAGATGAGGAGAGATTGAGGAGAGATAATGAGGGAGATATTATTAATAATTATAAAAGTTTATAGAAATTATTTATCACCCTTTTTACCCAGGAGTTGTCGTTTTTACCCTACCTGTTCTAGTTATGCGCAGAAGGCGCTGGAAGAAAAACAGTTTAAGGAAGCTATTGTGCTTATATTTAAAAGATTGATAAAGTGTCAACCATTTAATCCAGGGGGATATGATCCATTGAATTAAAAAAGTGCTGACATGCTTATTGACAATAGAAGTGAAATAAAGTTGATGTGTCTATTTAAAAAGGAGGCAGTTAGATGATCCAGCCAATAGTGGATCTATTGCTGACAGTATTGCAGTTTTTATACGAATTTTCGGGAAATTATGGGTTGGCCATAATTATTTTAACTATAATCGTAAGGGTTCTAACATTTCCCTTAACCCATAAGCAAATAAAGTCAGCAAGGGCCATGCAGGATTTGCAGCCAGAAATAAAAAAAATTCAGGAAAAATATAAAGACGATAAGGAAAAGTTAAATGAGGAAACTATGAAATTGTGGAAAACCCACAATGTAAATCCTATAGCAGGTTGTTTACCCTTGATTATTCAATTTCCTGTCTTGATTGCCATGTTTCAATTACTCAGGGAACGGGATATGTTGTTTCAACAAATACCAGATTTTAGTCCCATGTTTTTAACAATGGATATGACCGTACCTGATCCAAATTATATTTTACCTGTGCTGGCGGGTTTAACTACTTTTCTGCAGCAAAAAACTATGACTACGGATCAGGCACAAAAAGGTTTATTAATATTTATGCCTATAATGCTTTTGGTAATCAGCATTCAATTTCCTGCAGGCCTGGTGTTATACCTGGTAGTTAGTAATTTTATTTCTTTAGGTCAGCACTTAATAATGAATAAACCCGTCTTGAAAGGGGCGTTAAAAGAGAATGAAAACAATTGAGACAACAGGGAAAACCATAGATGAAGCTGTTTCAAAAGGGCTAGAGGAGTTGGGGATAAAAAAGGATAACGCGGATATAGAAGTTTTGTGTGAACCGAGTCAAGGTTTTTTCGGATTGATTGGCACTAAAATGGCCAGGGTTAAAATAAATATAAAAAAGGGCCCAGCAGAATATGCCAGAGATTTTGTAAAAAAGACAATAGAAAAAATCGGCTTAGAAGATGTGGATGTGGAAATAGAAAAACAAAATGAAAGCACCGTTTTTATAGAAATAGTAGGTGAAAACCTGGGAGTTTTGATTGGAAAAAGAGGACAAACATTGAACTCTCTTCAATATCTAACAAACCTCATTGTTAATAAGCAGTTTGAAAATTTTCACAGGATAATCATTGATGTAGAAAATTATCGCCAGAGAAGAGAAAAAACCTTAAAAAAACTTGCGGATAACCTGGCACATAAGGTAATGAAAGGAAAAAGAAATATTGTACTGGAGCCCATGATACCACAGGAAAGAAGAGTAATTCATACAGCTCTGCAGAATCATCCTTCAGTAATTACATACAGTCAGGGAGATGAACCTTTCAGGAAAGTTGTAATAACATTGAAAAAAAATAGAGATAATAGGGATAATAAAGAGAATAAGGATAAAGAGAATGTGAGTTGAAAATACAATAAAGATAGGATATAACGG
>CAYYWR010000172.1:0-4338 GCA_964474145.1 uncultured Syntrophomonadaceae bacterium | reverse complement strand
GTCCCCGTGCTCCAGAAGTCTTTCCAGAATAAAAAAGAAATTTTTATGAGGGTCCAGCTTATGGGGATCAGTATCCCAGAAAAATTTTTTGCAGCATTCAGGCAAACCCTTCAAAACACTTCCCTCCCTTCTACCTTATCATTATAACATAACACGGGCTGTAAAAAAATAACTCCTTCCTCCTTTTCTTTCTGAACAAACTCTTTCATCACAATCATAAAAACTTTTTAAAAGGCATATATTAATGAAGCGAAATGACTAAAAAGCAAAAAGGGGCCACAAGAACCGTCCCTGTGGTTTAGTAGGAGGTAAGAGATGTCCAGGTTTGCTGCATCCATAATCCTCTTTCTCTTCTTTGGCGTTGTCTGTCTGCCTGCCATGATAATAATGGTTGATGGCATAGAGCTGGATCTGGGTCCAGGGCCTTCTCCCCAGCAGACGGCAGAGAAAGAGGAAAAAACTGAAGAAAAAACCCCCGGGGAAATATACATAAACGTTTTTCACCATTCCCGAGGAGAGTTAGTGGAGATGCCCCTGGAGGAATATGTGGTGGGGGTAGTTTCGGCGGAAATGCCCGCCTCCTTTGGAAAGGAGGCACTGAAGGCCCAGGCGGTTATAGCCCGCACCTATGCCCTGGCCCAGATGAGGGAGGGAGGGGGACGGGGCTGCGACAGGCATCCCTCCGCCGATATCTGCACCGAAGCCCAGCACTGCCAGGCCTGGGAGAGCCAGGAAGAAGCCCGGGAGAAGTGGGCCGTCCACCAGCAGGATAAAAAATGGGATAAAATCACTGCTGCCGTAAACAGCACAAGGGACATGGTGGTAACCTACCAGGGAAAACCTGTAGATGCCGTCTTTCACTCCACCTGCGGCGGCCACACCGACAACTCCGAAGAGGTCTGGAGCACTGCCTCCTCATATTTGAAAGGGGTGGAATGCGGCTACTGCAGTCACTCTCCCTGGTCCAATCACAAGGTAACCTACACCCTGGAGGAGTTTTCCCGCCTGATAAGCCAGTTCCCCAGGGCCCAGCCCGCCGCCAGCTACCTCCAGCCCTCTTTCACCGTGCTGGACAGCTCCTCCACAGACCGCTGGAGAAACATAAGGCTGAACAATCTAAGCCTCACAGGCCATGAACTCAGAAACCTCCTGGACCTTCCCTCCACCCGGGTGAACTGGCGTGTTGACAATAACAACATTCTCTTTGAAACCAAAGGCTACGGACACGGAGTAGGCCTCTGCCAGTACGGAGCCGACGGCATGTCCCGGAAAGGCTACAACTATAAAGAAATACTAAAATTTTACTACCAGGGAGTGGAGGTTGTGCCTGTGCAGAGACCGTAAACTATTTTGTCCTTTGTAAACTATTTTGCCCTTTACAGAATAATATGTGAATATTTTAAGGGTTGTCCGGACATAATATCTCCTGAGGTGAGGTATTATGAAAAATTATATGAACAAAGGTAGAGAGAAGGTCAAGGAAAAATTTGAAAACTTAAAGGAGAGGCTGAAGGAGTTGACGGAGAGGCTTAAAGCGCTTAAAGCTTTTCCGTCAAAATATTCCCGGTGGCTGGAAAATACCAGTATCCACAAGAAACGTCAGCTAAGAATTCTGGCCGCCTACTTTTTGCTGATAACAGCAGTGCTGGCCGGGGTATATATGGGCCAGGACCGGGCAGCAGAAAGAATCCAGCCGGAGCCCATGGACCAGTCTATGGAAGGGAATGGGTCCTCCCGGGATGCCCAGGACCAGGATACTCCGGCTAAAGATGACCCGGACAGAACAGAAGTGGTTATATACCCACAGGAACAGGCCCGGGGCCGGGGAGAACAGGGTGAGAATCAGGAAGGACAAGCAGAAGATTTTGCAGATTCCCGCCACAGGGATGACCCCCACCAGGCGGGCAGCCCCCATGATACCAGGGACGCCCCACAGGGCCCACAGGACGAACAGGATGTACAGGATCCACAGGATGTAAAGGTAAAGGACCCACAGGATGCACAGAGTGGGCAAGGACAACAAGGACAACAGCAAGGACAACAGGAGCAAGCTGGAGTTTCCCAGGACGGAGTTTCCCAGGCCTTTATATGGCCTGCCAGAGGGGAAGTTATAGTTGAATTCCATGAAATCTATAATGTGGAAAATCAGTATCAGCTTCACAGCGGCATCAACATAAAGGCAAAAGAAGGAGATCCCGTTAGCGCCTCCCTTTCCGGTATAGTCCAGGAGGTCAAGGATAAGTCAACAATGGGCAAAAAAATAATTATAAGTCACCCCCATGAAATTAATACTATTTACGCCAACCTGTCCACGGTTAAAGTAAGCCCTGGAGAAGAGGTGGGTAAAGGTCATATCATAGGCATGGCAGGGGACACAGCCCAAAGGGGTGCATCTGAAGGCTTCTACCTTTACTTCGGAGTAAAGGACCACCAGGGCCTGCACCGGGATCCCCTGAAGTATCTTCCCTGATCAGGGTATCTTCCCTGATCAGGGTCAGAGATCATGGGAAAACAACTGGGGACAGCGGGGATAGCGGGGATTGCCATAGCGGGGACAGCCGGAAAGGTGGGTGTTTAGCGGTCAGCGGAGCTGGCAGAATGGCAGAGCAGAATGGCAGAGCAGAATGGCAGAACAGGAATAAATAGCATGTATAAGAAAAAGTTTATTTGTTTTCTAAAATCTAACTTCCTTTTTACATGGATAGATTGTCATTATTGTTAAAGGAAGCTCATAAACATATAACAGGAAAGGAAGCAAGGGGGCGTCCAGTTAGATGCAAAGCTACATAGAACAGCGGGTAATGGAAGTAAGCGCGTATATCCTGGAAACGGAAGCCACCGTGCGGGACGTAGCCAAGATATTTGGGGTCAGTAAAAGTACCGTACATAAAGATATTACTGAGCGGCTGCCGGATATTAACCCTTTTTATGCCCGGGAAGTTAAGAGAATAATGGATAAGAACAAATCCGAAAGACATATCAGGGGTGGAGAGGCCACCAAAAAGAAATATTTAGCATTAAAAGTTTAACCACCAAAAAAAAGGATATGAAAAGATTATATAGAATAGTAATACATAGTAAATTATGCCATAAAAAATTAACAAAAAAAATAAAGAATTGTATCCTGGAAATGAAAAAGAGGTGGTTGATATGAACATGACATCAGATATGGGAATTGACCTGGGAACGGCCACGGTTCTGGTCTTTACCCGAAAAAAAGGAGTGGTAATTAATGAGCCTTCGGTGGTAGCTATTGATCAGAACACCAGGAAGGTTCTGGCCGTAGGAGAGGCAGCCCAGAAGATGCTGGGGAGGACCCCGGGGAACATAGTTGCTATAAGGCCCTTAAGGGAAGGGGTAATCGCTGACTTTGATGTTACGGAAATTATGTTGAAACACTTTATTTATAAGGCCTCCAACCGTAGAATGCTGTTTCGTCCCCGGGTTGTGGTTTGTGTGCCCACAGGAACTACTGCTGTAGAGCAAAAAGCTGTTCTGGAGGCAGTAACCCGCACCGGAGCCCGGAAGACCTTCCTTATAGAGGAGCCCCGGGCAGCAGCTCTGGGAGCGGGAATGAACATCTTTGAGCCCCACGGCAACATGGTGGTGGACATAGGCGGGGGAACCACAGATGTAGCTGTTATTTCCCTGGGGGAAATTGTGGTGAGCGAAAGCATCAGGACCGGCGGGGATAAGTTTGATGACGCCATCGTCCGCTTTATTAAAAATGAATATAACCTGTTAATTGGAGACAGGACGGCAGAAAGCCTGAAGGTCACTGTAGGTTCAGCCTGGCCGGAAGAAGATAAGGTTATGTCTGTCCGGGGGCGGGATCTGGTTACCGGACTGCCCCGCTCCCTGGATGTGAATACCACTCACGTTTACCAGGCGGTTGAGGACCCTATAATGACCATAGCTGCTGCCATCAAGCAGGTGCTGGAGACGACCCCTCCGGAACTGGCCGGGGACATAATTGAAAGGGGCATTGTGCTTACCGGTGGTGGGGCCATGCTCCACGGCCTGGAAAGGCTGGTCAGCCACAGAACCGGGGTTCCCGTTTACGTGGCGGATGACCCTATAGCCTGTGTGGCCAAGGGGACGGGCCAGGTATTACAGCACCTGGACAAGCTAACCCCCTCCCTGATCTCCAAGCGCCGGGTAGCCACCTTTCTATAGCTTCCATAGCTTTCCAGGGCTTTCTATAGCTTTCTACACTTTCTATAGAATGCTTAGAATGCTTCAGGGAAGGATTAGTGCTGTAGGGAAAAAAGAGAGTTTGCAGAGAAAAAAGAAAGTTTGTAGAGAAAAAAGAGAGCTAAAAGCGGAATAATTCAGGTA
>CAYYWR010000171.1:0-4365 GCA_964474145.1 uncultured Syntrophomonadaceae bacterium | reverse complement strand
AGAAGGAGAAGAAGGGGAGGGCAGGGGCTTTGTAGCCAGAAGTCTGGACTATTATGGGAAGAGCCTCTGGGAGGAAAAGCTGGAAGGGTCGGCTAATTCAAATTTTTTCTTTGGCAAAAGTCACTGGGCTTATATAGATTCAATAGAGGGACATGTGAGTACATTTGATTATCAGGGAAGCAAGGCCGGACAATTTAAAAGAGAGGAAAAGCACGACAACGTCTGGCTTGGCCCAAAGGGAGAACATATATCTATCAGCAACTATTCACCCCGGGAAGAAGTCCCGGAAAAAACCCTGGAAGGATATTACGCTGAAAAACTAGAGGTTATTTCCCCAAATGGCAGCAGTATTTACCGGGATATTTTTAAAGGCATTGGAATACTGGACGCAAAAATACTGTCCGGGCAATCCGGGGAAGATATTCTCATTTTAAGTAAAGTGGAGATTTATCCCCAGTTGACTTCAAAGGTAGCACTTTATGATCTGGAGGGTAATAAAATTACAGAGCAGCAAGGCAGTGAGCTGTTTCTGCCTCCCTTGATTATCAAGGAAGGGGAAGCAGTAGTCCTGGCCTCAGGCAGGGAAATGTTCCTTTACTCCCTTAAAGACACTGATCTGTTGAGAAGGGAATGGGACTATAACATTGATGACTGCTTTTTGACACCCCAGGGAGAGATTATTTTGGTAGCCGGTGCCCGGGAACCCTTTACGGAAAACATCCAGCTCCTCTTTATAGATTCCCAGGGAAAAGTAGTATGGGAAAAGAGACTTCCTGGGGCTTACCTGCAGGGAAGGGCGCGCCAGGACGGAGGCATAATTATTGAGAGTAGCGACAGGTTATTTCTACTGGATTCTCAGGGGTCCTCCAGCAGCTATTACCTTATCGGGGAAAAGGAGAAAATCTATCTGTTGTCTTCAGATGTGTTTTTATCTGTCACGGGGACAGAAATACAGGCCTACCAGTGGCAGCTGCCCCGGCGCTAAAAGATTTCTAGACATCTGCTGGACAATCAGCAGCTGGGTGGTGGCTATTAACAGCCAGGACTCTCATAAGCTGGAAAGGACAGGGGGCAAAGGGCTGAGGAGATGCAGGCACGGGAGCCGACATACGGCATGGGACAGGATAAATATGTAAAGATGAGAAGGGAAATATGAGGGTGAGGAGGTGTCCTCTTGAAGGTAAAGGGAACTGTTGCACTTATTACGGCTGTCCTTATATATGTCTTGCTGGGGCAGCTGCAGGTTTATCTGGAACCCCTTCTTCCAGAAGTGTTGAAGGGGCTATCCATGGCTGTTATTCTGTTTATAGCAGCCAAGATAATTGGCAACATACTGGAGTTTATTTTTACACGAACTACGGAATGGATGGAGGGGAAAGAATTTTCGGAAGAAATGTGTCTATTTGCTTTCCTCGGGCTTTTTAGCTGGCTGCTTTTAACAGGTGCCCAGCGCTTCATAGGTGGCGAAGTTCGGCTTGTATATATACCGCCAGTGGCATATTTCCTCATCAACTGGTTGTACAGGGAGGGCAGACCTGGTGATGATGAACTGGTTTGACCTGGCGGTGCTGGTGTTTTTAGCCTGGGGAGGGGAGAGGGGTTATTACAGGGGCTTTTACGCTTCAGCCTTTAATTTTTTGGGCTGGACGGCTGCCCTGATAACCGCCTTTCTTTTTAAAAGCTCTTTTTCCTATTTTGTGGAGGCACAGTACAATATAACCCCGAAAATAGCTGCAGCAATTTCTAAAAATATTGACCTACCGGTAAAAGTAACAGGTGGTTATTTTAGCGGAGAAGACCCCCTTTCCTTTATCCAGGGGATATCTCTGCCTGAGAATATAAAAACCGGCATATTAGAATATTTTAATCAGGGGGGTGAAAGATTATTAGAGCAGGGGGGGACAGTGGTGGACCTGATTTACGCCTGGCTGGCAGAAGTAATAGTGAGCATTTCCTGCTTTTTCATTATTTTTTTAGTAATTGGCTCTCTATTTAAACTGGGGGAGGGAGTAATTCAGCTAAAGATGGATGTCAGGGAAAAAGGAAACCTCTGGCTAAAATCAGTATCCGGTCTTCTAATAGGTGTTATTAAAAATTTGCTGGTAGTGATAGCCATAATACATCTGGCTTCTCCTCTTCTGGAGCTGTTGAACTTTTTATTTGTTGCCGACATAAAAGAATCTTTTACGGTGAGTTCTATCAGTTCCGTCCATGTTCTATTTTCGGACTTAACCTCCTTATTTATTAAATTTTAAAACAAAGCAGGAATTTTATTATAATATGGAGAATAGATAAAGGTATTGATTTCAAGAAAATTCTGTTATCAAAGTATTTAAAACAGAAAAAACAGGAGGGATTTTGTAATGCGATTAATTTTACTGGGGCCACCGGGAGCAGGAAAGGGAACTCAGGCAGAAAGAATTGTTGAAAAATATAATATACCTCATATTTCTACCGGTGACATATTCAGGGCAGCACTGAGGGAAGGAACAGAGATGGGACTGAAGGCAAAAGGCTATATGGATAAAGGTCAGTTAGTGCCGGATGAAATTGTAGTTGGTGTGGTTTCCGAACGGCTAACCAAGCCTGATATTCAAAAAGGATTTCTGCTGGATGGTTTCCCCCGGAATGTAGACCAGGCAAAGGCCCTGGATGACGTAACAGGGAAAATGGACATAAAAATGGATGGTGTTGTAAATATCGATGTTCCTGATGAAGAGCTAATTGAGCGCCTTACCGGCAGGAGAATGTGTAAGGGATGCGGTGCCAGCTTCCATGTTAAATTCAAGCCTCCCAAGGTAAGGAACGTTTGTGATAGCTGCGGAGGCGAGCTCTACCAGAGGGATGACGATACAGTAGAAACCGCTAAAGACAGGCTTGACGTATATCATTCACAAACCAGTCCCTTAATTGACCACTACGATAAGCAGGGAATTCTCATAAACATTAATGGTAACCAGGATATGGAAAAAGTTTTTGCCGAGGTAACTCAGGAGCTGGACAAACTGGCCAAATAATAAGTTAATAATATTTTTTTGTTAAAACGCGCCTGGTCCCATATGGACCCGGCGCTGTTATTATAAAGGAAGCAAAAAGGGCTTTAGACTGGCAGAGAACTCTTCAGGAAAGGAGGATCGGGTTTTCCGGGACAACAACAACCAGTAGCCGGGGCCAACAGTTATGAACAGTTTCCAGGTAGGACAAATAGTGGAAATGAAAAAACCTCATCCCTGTGGTAATAACCAGTGGAAAATCCTGCGCATAGGTATGGATTTCCGTATTAAATGTACCAGGTGCGGCCGCAGTGTTATGGTGCCCAGGAGCAAGTTTGAAAAGAGGTTAAAAAATATAGTTTCTTAACGGGAAGGAGTAATAAATTGTCACTAAAGTTTGGCATTATCGGTCTGCCTAATGTAGGAAAGTCAACTTTATTTAATGCCCTGACCCGCATGGGGGTAGAGGCGGCTAATTATCCCTTTTGCACCATTGAGCCCAATACAGGCAAGGTTCCCGTGCCAGACTCCAGACTGGAGAAGGTGGGGGAAATAGCCGGGGCCAAAAAGATAACACCTGCCCTTGTAGAGTTTGTAGATGTTGCCGGGCTGGTAAAGGGGGCCAGCCGGGGAGAAGGACTGGGCAACCAGTTTTTGGCCCATATCAGGGAGGTAGACGCCCTGATACATGTGCTAAGGGGTTTTCAGGAGGCGGATGTTGCCCATGTTTCCGGGGAATGGGAGCCGGCCCAGGACCTGGAGACGGTAAGATATGAACTGGTTTTAGCAGACCTGGAAACAGTTCAAAAAAGAAAAGAAAAGACATTAAAACTCTTGAAAACACAAGACCCGAAATACAAGAAGGAAATAGAGTTTTTAGAAAAGCTGGAAGACCATCTTGACCAGGGCAGTGCCGCCCGGGAATTTTTAAAAAAACATGAATACCGCCAGGTTTATGAGGAACCATTTTTACTTACAGACAAGCCTGTGTTGTATGTGCTCAATGTTGACGAGGACATAGACGAGGACTCCGGGCAGGAACTAAAGAACAATATCAGAAGTGCTTTAGGGGATGAAAGTGCAGAGATAATGCTTCTATCCGCCCGGCTGGAGGAGGAGCTTTTGGATTTTTCTCCAGAGGAAAAAAAAGAGTACCTGGAAGTATTGAGCTGGGAGGAAACCAGCCTGGACACTTTTATCAACCGGAGCTTTAACCTGTTAAATCTTATTACCTTTTTCACAGCTAAAGGGGAGGAGACCAGGGCCTGGACTGTAACAGAGGGCACCAGGGCGGTTAAGGCTGCAGGAAAAATCCATACTGATATGGAGAGGGGTTTTATAAGGGCAGAAGTTATTACCTTCACAAAGCTGG
>CAYYWR010000170.1:0-4399 GCA_964474145.1 uncultured Syntrophomonadaceae bacterium | reverse complement strand
AAATCTCATCGCAAATAAAATTCAAGTTTGAAGTTAACTTTTCTACATGGTCAATCTTTTTCTTCTCTTCCTTCAGCTCTTCCTCCTCCAGAGGTGACAAAGTAGCCTTACTTATTTCTTCAAATTGATACTTTAACAGGTCTAACTGCCTTTCTTTATCTTCTGCACTGGTATAAAATTTATTCAACTCTTTTTTGCAGCTTTCCCTTTCCTGGTAAAGCTTTTTTATCCTCTGCTTCAAATCATGAATTTTTTTGCCGCCCATATTATCCAGCAATTCCAGGTGAAAGGAGGGCTTACATAATAGCTGCTGCTGCCCCTGTCCGTGCAGCTCTATCAGGTGCTGGCCTATCTCCCTGAAGACACTTAAGGGAATCATGCGGCCATTCAAGCGGCATATGTTTCTTCCTGTGGCAGATAGCTCCCTGCATAGAAAAAGCATGTTTTCTTCATCTAAGATTAACCCGTAGTCTTGAAAGAGTTCCGTTAGAGACTTTTTTTGACTTTCAGAGTTTATTTCAAATACTGCTTCTATTAAAGCCGATTCGGCCCCTGACCTGATATACTCACTGGCCGCCCTGTTTCCTAAAACTAGTTTTATTGCTTCTACAATTATTGATTTACCGGCACCAGTCTCTCCAGATAAAATATTCAAGCCGCTGGTAAAGCTCACCTTCATTTCACCAATCAGGGCAAAATTTTTAATATATATATCCGTTAGCATGGCTATTTTTTAGTGGAGGTATAAACCTTAAACCTTATCCTTAAATCTTAAACCCTGTCCCCCACTAAAATTCACATCCTTTCCTTATACCATTATATGCTGCAATACTGTTATATGCCGTATACCCTTCTATGCTGCATGCTGTTAACTGCCAGTTATCTTTCCCTGAGCTTTCTATGCAGCAGCGAGTAAAAGTTCACATCGGTAAGCTTAACCAGCTTTGTAGAATGAGCTGATTTTTTTACAATAATTTCATCATTATTTTTTAACTGAAAACCATGCTGTCCATCAACAGTTAAAACCACTTCGGCATGCTGGGTATAAGCTTTTATATGAACGACTTCATTTTCATCAATTATCACGGAACGATGGTGCAGCATATGAGGACAGATAGGAGTAATTATTAATACATTCAAGCCGGGATTAACTATGGGTCCACCAGCGGAAAGAGAGTAACCTGTAGAGCCGGTAGGAGAAGCTATAATAACTCCATCACCGGGATAAGCCTCCAGCAACTGGTTATTAATGTATGTTTCCAGTTCAATTATTCTGGAAAAAGGCCCCTTGGAAATCACAATATCATTCAAGGCAAAAAAAGACCCTACCGACCTTCCTTCCCGGATAACTTCCGCCTGCAGCATCATCCTGTCCTGGACTAAAAATTCTTTATTTATTACTTTTTCCATGGAGTGCTCCAGTTCCGGCAGCTCTATCTCTGCTAAAAAACCAACATGCCCCATGTTAACTCCTAGCACAGGTATGGTGGTTCCCACAAATTCCCTGGCCACCCTTAATATGGTTCCGTCTCCCCCTAAAACAATTAGCATATCCACCGTTTCAGCAATTTCTTCAAAGCTGTAACCCAGTTGGGGACGATCCAGCAAAGAGGCACATTCTGCCGTAAAATAAACTGCTAAATTATATTTTTCACAAAGATTTAAAATATGTTCAGATACTTCAAGAACTTCTTCTTTTTGCAGGTTGGCAATTATACCTATAGCTTTCATGTTTCCCTCCTTACTAAATAATAAAGGACAAGCTAAATAACAAAGGACAAGCTATTTTAACATATAGTCTATATATAATCTATGGCAGTATTAATATTATTCGCTTTATAATTTTCATTTCCTTTTAAAGGCAATAGAAAATTTTAAAACTCATTGTATCTATATTGTTACTGCGTGTAAAGCTTTTTATGGGCCTTTTCTACGACTTTTCTAACTAAATCAGGCAGGATGACTTCTTCCCCGGCATCTTCGGCTTTTGAAAACAAACCCAGGTATTCTATGTTCCCCTGGGGCCCTTTTATGGGAGAAAAGATCAGGCCGGTAAGGTGGTAACCCTCCTTCAGGGCTGTGCTGGAAACATCAAGCAACACTTCTTCATGAACAGCCGGATCTCTGACCACCCCTTTCCTGCCTACCCTCTCCCTTCCAGCTTCAAACTGGGGCTTAATCAGAGCAACAACTACATCAATATCCAGCTTTTTTAGAACGGGGAAAACATGCTTTAAAGAAATAAAAGCCACGTCAACTGTGGCCATATCAGGAGTGTCACTGATTTTTTCCGCTTCCAAATACCTGATATTAGTTCTTTCCAGGTTAACCACCCTGGGGTCATTTCTCAACTCCCAGGCCAGCTGTCCATATCCTACATCCACAGCGTAAACCTTACTGGCTCCATGCTGCAACCCGCAGTGGGTAAAGCCTCCTGTAGATGCTCCTGCATCCAGTATTACTTTCCCCTTCAAGTTCAAATCAAATTCCTGCAGGGCACTCTCTAATTTCAGGCCTCCCCGGCTAACATAAGGAATTTCTTCTTTCAATGAAATATCTGCATTCTCATTTGCCTTAAAACCAACCTTGTCAACCATATCCCCATCAACATATACTTTACCGGCCAGTATTAAAGCCCTGGCCCGGGATCTGGTTTCACATAAACCTTTTTTTACGAGAAGAACATCCAGGCGCTCTTTCAATGACTTCACCTTCTGCTTCTGCTTCACCCTTTGCTTCACCTTCTGCCGGGATTAATTTTTAAAGTTCTGGTTTTAATTAAGTCTAAAGCTTCCCTTACCAGTGCTGAAGTGCTAATCCCATATTTTTCTAATAACAGATTCCGGGGACCGTGTTCAATGTAATTGTCCGGTATCCCCAGTCTTCTCACCTGAATATTATTTATGCCCTTTGATTGTAAGAGTTCTAATATTGCACTGCCAAAACCTCCCTGGAGGGCATTCTCTTCTATGGTTATAACCTTCCTGTGTTGCTGTGCCAGGCTTACTATCAAATGTTCATCCAGGGGCTTAACAAACCTGGAATTTACCAGGGTTGCATTTATGCCCAGACTTTTCAGTTCATGTAAGGCGTTTTCAGCCATCTCAACAGTAGTTCCAATTGAAAATATAACCAGGTCAGAGCCTTTTTCTATAATTTCAGCGCCCCCAATTTCAATTTTTTCACAGTCTGGACCCAGGGAAACCCCTCTGCCCGGCCCCCGGGGATATCTAATGGCCGCCGGACCATCATATTGAAGGGCTGTATAAATCATGTTTTGAAGCTCCCTTTCATCTTTAGGCGCCATCACTGCCATATTAGGGATGTGACGGAGATAAGTAAAATCAAAGGATCCCTGGTGGGTTTCCCCATCCTCCCCTACGATTCCTGCCCTGTCAATGGCAAGCAAAACCGGAAGCTTCTGAATAGCAATATCGTGTATTATCTGGTCATATCCCCTTTGTAAAAAGGAAGAATATACGGCTACTACAGGCCTGAACCCCTCTTCAGCCAGGCCAGCGCTAAAGGTAAGGGCATGCTGCTCTGCTATACCCACATCAAAAAATCGCTGGGGAAATTTCTGGCTAAACTTTTCCAGACCTGTACCGCTACACATGGCAGCAGTAATGCCTATTATCCGCTCATCTTTTTCTGCCAGTTCAACTATAGTTTTACCAAAAGCTTCAGTATAAGATAGAACGCCTGTCTTTTTCCCTGTGGGATTTCCTGTGCTTATATCGAAGGGTCCGATGCCATGAAATTTATCTGGATTTTTTTCCGCCACCTCATAACCCTTCCCCTTTTTTGTCAACAAATGAATTAAAACCGGGCCCTTTAACTTCCGGGCGCTTAAAAAAACTTGCCGGATAAGACTTATGTTGTGACCATCTATAGGGCCTAAATATGTAAGCCCCAATTCTTCAAAGAGCATACCGGGTACCAGCAGATACTTTAACGTGTCTTTAATCCTGCCTACAGATTTAAAAACCGTATCACCTATGGCAGGTATTTTTCTCATTAACAGTTCTACATCTTTCTTAATCCTGGAGTAGGTAGGGTCTGTTCTTATGTTGCTCAAATAAGAAGCCATTCCCCCGACATTTTTTGATATGGACATCTCGTTATCGTTTAAGACTACCATTAAATTGGTCTGGGTGTCACCGGCATGGTTCAGGGCCTCCAGAGCCATACCCCCTGTCAGGGCGCCATCCCCTATTACCGCTATTACATGTTGTTTTTCTCCTTTCAGGTCCCTGGCTTTGGCCAGCCCCAGGGCTGCTGATATAGAAGTGCTGCTGTGTCCGGTTTGAAATACATCATGGGGACTTTCCTCCTTCCGGGGAAATCCGCTGAGGCCTTCATAACAGCGGAGTGTAGAAAACTCTCCTCTCCTGCCGGT
>CAYYWR010000169.1:0-4403 GCA_964474145.1 uncultured Syntrophomonadaceae bacterium | reverse complement strand
AACGTCCTCTACAAGCTCTTCCTCATAAGTTTTATCTTCTGAATGATTAATAATTTCTATCTTAACATTATTTAATCTGCAAACATCTTCTAACATTTCATATCCAAAACGCATCAATCGATCTTTATAGTTGATTACTATACGCTCAATCTCTCTGCTTTCTATTAATAGCAACAACTCTTTTAACCCTTTCTTTTTGTAATTTAACCCGGAACCTAAATCTTCAATTAGCCTAAACTGATAACCATTAGCTATACAATAGTTAGTTACATTATCAACCTGTCTTTTTAAGTCTTCCTTTTGATCAGACGATGAAACTCTACAATAACCTATGGTTATTTTGTTGTTGTCTTTTTTGTTTCTCAAAGCAGTTAATAATTCTCTGGAATATCTCCTGTGTCCACCGCTAGTTCTTTCTGGTGTTAATTTACCTTCTTTTTCCCACCTTCTTAGCGTAGATTCTGCTACTCCTAAAAAGGTCGCAGCTTCTTTAATTGATAAATACAAAGTTACTCACCTGCCTATTATGACTATTATACCAAATAATCTGTCTGTTATCAATAAGGAGTAAGTAACTTTAACTAATTATAAATAAACTGTTTTTTAACCCCTGAGCCATGGATGGCCAAGGTCCCGGGAAGCCTGCGGGAAGGCCCGTAGCTGAGTCGTCGCCATTATCAGCCAGGAGTTGTCACAAGCTGGAGGGGCAGAGGGCTGAGGAGATACAATTTAATTAACAATCATCTCTTCCAGGTTGCTTCAAATCTTCATATAATTGAAGATAACTTAAGGCTATAGAGTTCCATGAATACTTTAGAGCAGCCAGGTGGTGAGCTCTAGTTCTAACCTGGTGACGCTGCATATCTGTCATTTGCCTGTAATAATCAATAAATATAAGCATATTATTTGCTATATTTGAGACCAGTTCTTCATTTAATGACAGTGGTCTCAAGCTGGATTTATTAAAAATATCCTTAAACTCGTCAACGTAACTTTTAATCACTTCAGAAAAACCTGAATGGTTAGTCTGCATGGGAATAACGCCGGAAGCCAGGGCTTCCACAGCAACCATACCAAAGGATTCAGGAAAAACAGATGCTGCCAGGGTTATTTCTGAGCATGGAATTAAATCCCTTAGTCCATCGTGGTCGATATACCCGGTGAAAATAACTTTTTGGGCAATATTGCCCTGGGCAGCATCAAAGTACTCGTGGGCAAAGTCCTGGTCATCAAGTATTTCCATTAAACTTTTATAGTATAGAACAGATTTGGCATCAACATCCCTGCTATACCTTTGAGGATGTGAAAGGAGATCATAATAAAGGTCACGCCCTCCACTGTCAAGGGCCGCTACCAGGGCCTCTAAGTAACTTCTGTAAGCACCAAATCCTACCAGAATAAAAGTGGTATCCGGCTGTTTTCTTAAAACCATGGGAACAGCAGCAATCAGGAGTTGGGGCCCCTTTGTCCAAAGATACTTTCCATAATAAAGAATAACCTTCTCTTTTTGCCAGTCAATTGCCTTCAAGTTGTCTATTACGTCAGCATCACTTTCCCATTTCTTAAAACTACTTTCAGCTGATTCCAGCAAGGGCAGCAGTTCATCTTTGTCTTTTGCAGTTGAAATATTATTTTTATATTTCTGTTTTTCCTCACCAGTTCTGCCCTCTGTTTCTTTTTTATTCCAGCCCTTAATTAATTTTTCAATTCTATCTGATTTTCTTTCATCCAATCTCAAAGGGTTAAACATATTTAAGTCTACGCCTGCAGGAATTACCCTGGATTTTTCTGCTAAAAATTCTTCATTTTCAAAAAAATCTAATAACTCTAATCTGGAATGATTACTTACAAAAATAAGTCTATCTGCTGATTGAGCAGCATCCCAGGCATATTTTTTAAGCAAAGAACTTTTCCTCACTGAAAAATTTAAACAGCTGCCATGAACAGTTAAAAAATGGGGAGCCTTAGTCAGTTGTCGGGATGCCCGCAAAGCATACACTGGTTGCATAATAAGGTGGTTACTTAAAATCAAGTCCGGAGGGGAATAACGCATATAATTTTCCATAGCAGTTTGATTTAGTTTAATATAATCTTCTATCTCAGAAACTGACAGCTCTGTAAACTCTTTTACCTGATAACCTGCATAGTGATCAAAAACGTATACGGGAAGAAGCCCCTTCAAGTCAGGCTTTAAGCAAGTACATTTTCCAGTGAAGGGGGTTTCTCTTTTAAATGATAAGTCCGTATGATGATTATCTTCTTTAAAATCCAATGCCTGGCTAATAAAGTCATATTTTTCCCTGTTTTCCTCTTGACAAAAAAGAGATACATCATGCCCCAATCGGCAAAACTCTCTACATAAATTTTGAACATAAAGATTGCTTCCTGTTCCCTCCAACAAATAACCATGAACTACCGTAATATTCATTCCTTTTAACACCACCTTTCTATTGGTAAAGCTAACTATATTATTAAGGGACTTGTTTGCTGTTAAAGTAATCTTGTAAAATATAGTAGCTTTCCTTTAACCTCTCCCTGTAAACTGGCTGATTCCAATCAGGCCAAAGGTAAGGGTTTTGAGGGTCTTGAAATAGAGTCTGTATTACGTCCCCACTATTTTTATCTATTACAACCAAGTATAGGACAAAGCCCTCTGTTTCAACTGTTTGAAACTCATCTCTGCCAGGATAAGTATGATAGCTCCCCGGATCCTTTAGCACCCTCTTGCTAAAAGGGTCTGTGACATTAAGGCGAGCCCAGGGGAGGCGAATTTTAATAACTTCTTCCTCAAGGCGCCAGTGATTAGTAGAACCTGTATCCGTACCGTAGCTCAAATTACTGGCTTCCTCATAAATCGCTGGTATTTTACCACCATCTATTAAAGTGTACTCCCTATTAATTAAGGGGCGAATTTCAGTAAAGACCCCATCATAGCGAGGCTGGGAGTAAAAATTAAAATCAGAGATATTGTAGTCGGGAGTTACCAGTAATTGGGCATCATCTTTACTGTTTAGCTTTAGCAAAAACTCAAGCCCTGAAGGGACTTGCTGATTAAGATCCGAATTAATACTAAACTGCCCTTTATCTCTGTCATAGGTATCTATACCAATAAGAATACTGTGTTCCTTAAAATCAAAGCTATCCCTTACCTCCACATCTATGTAGAAAAAGGCTTCGTTCCCCATCATAGCTAAACTGTGCACAATATTTCCTCCTGAAAAAGCTTCAAGCACATAAGCCTCCTCTAAAGAAGGTCTGATAGGCTCATTAGCCAGGATACCATAGTTTTGTTCCGGGTCCACGGCATTATGCCAAAAAACGTTATGCTCATAGGGAACCATAAAGGGCTCGGTGGTCCATGTTTTTTTGGCCCACTCATCCATCCACTCAAAAACTATCCCTCCCATATATCCCTCTTCCAGGATAGTTTCCATCATGCGGATGGTTCCCTCTCCCTGTTCTTTTTCTGTCATACCACCATGATGATAACCATCAGGACTACTATGGGCATTTCCCATGCCGGTAGCTAAACCAAATTCAGCTACTAAAGCAGCATAATCGCCATGATGCTCCATAAAATCCTGTAAATACCCTCCATAACGAAAAACCCCTTCTTCATCTTCATAACTGGCATATTCAGGTTTGTTGTTTATATAATCAGGGTAATTGGGATAGATATGATAGGCACCAAAAAAACCGGCTTTCAAATGTTTATTCGTTGTAATATTTCTAATATCCACCGTAACCAGATCATTATAATCCTGAAAAATTTCCCCCTCTTCATCTAAAGCGTAATCGTGATTCATGGCATCCAGAGTAGGCCAGCTAACAATGGCTACAGGGGTTTGGCGGGCATAATTTTCTTCCTCGTAAGTCAAAACATAATCACATGACTTTGCCAGCCATGCTTCTGTTGCCGTACCTTCTAATACTTCTAAATAATTGCCTGAAAAAGTATATTCGGGGCTGTTCTTGTCAGTAGTAATTACTTCCTCTGGTTCTATCTCTCTTCCTACTAAATATGCAACAGTGTATGGAGAAACATCAACATGATAGTTGCCCCAGGCACGGCCTCTTCTTTCTTCAATCAAGGCATTACCATGGATAGCATCAATGACATAGCGAATTTCTTTAAGGAAGTCATCTACGTATTCTTTTTTAAGCAAGTCATTTTCCGGAGGATGTTCTTCAGGCCATATTTCCTGAAATAACCATAGAGGTTCCTCAGGGTTTTGCCGGTTATATTTATATAGAGCCCGGTAAAAAGCGGGGTCCTGCAAGGTATAAATCCTGACACTATTGGCGTTCATTTCTCCAATCATGTTAAACCATCTCATATAAGGTTCTTCAGAGCCTGGAAAATCTGTAAACCATCTTCCTGGCTTTGCCATTCCCATATTCAC
>CAYYWR010000168.1:0-4411 GCA_964474145.1 uncultured Syntrophomonadaceae bacterium | reverse complement strand
CAATCAAGCGACGTATGCCAAAATCAGTAGTGTCAGCAATAGAAAGTGCTCTGATATTTATGTTGTTTTCCCCCAGTACCTTTGTGACCCTGGCCAGACGCCCCGACTTATTCTCTAAAAATACTGACAGCTGGTTAACCTTCATAAAACTTTCCTCCCTCGTTATTTAATATCAAAAATACCTGTTAAAACCCTGTTGTTACCTCTCATTATTACTTTACTTAAAAATATACCTTATTGCTTTCGACAATTCCTCTCCCCTTTCCTGCAAGAACCATCTAAATTTAAAAAAAGGATCAATACTGACCCTTTTCGCTGCTAGTTTTCTTTTTGAAAGATAGAAATTGCTGCCCTTCTCAGATCCCAACTCTTAGCATCTCCAATATTCTCCGAACTCCCAATAATAAAATAACCCCGGGGATTAAGAGATGCTATAAACTTTTCCATCAGCTTATTCTGGGTTTCCTGCTTGAAATAAATAAAAACATTGCGGCATAATATCATGTCGAAACCTTTTTCAAAGCTATCCTCTAACAAGTTTTGCTTTTTAAAGGTTACCACTTTTTTCACTTCTGGCTTAACCTCGTATAAATCATCTTCTATCACATTAAAGTACTTGCTCAGAAGATTCTTAGAAATACTTTCCAGCTGACTGTAATTATATCTGCCCTCCCTGGCTTTTTGCAGAGCCTGTACATCCAGGTCTGTAGCATTTATAGTATACCTGACAGAACCAGCCAGCTCCGCCATTAAAATGGCCAGGGAATAGGGTTCGGCTCCAATAGAGCAGCCAGCGCTCCATATTTTTATTGCACCCCTCTTTCTCTCAATCATTTCAGGGATTACCTTATCCCTCAAATTATTGTAAACAGAGGCATCCCTGAAAAAACTTGTGGTATTAATAGTCAAATAATTCAAAAAACGTTTTTTTTCTTTTTCGTTAGTTTCCAGGAGCTTGCAATAAGAATGAAAATCGCTAACATTTACCCTGCTCATAAACTGGCGAACCCGCCGCTCCATCTGCTGATCTTTATAACTATTCAAGTCCATACCTGTAAGCTCCATGAACTTTTTTTTAAAATAAGAGTAATCTAGAGCCATAATCAGCACCACCCTGTATTGTTTTATAAATCCCTTATACAGCCAGCTATTTTAACAGCCATATCCTTTAGAGGCACAACAATGTCAGCATAACCTGCTTCAATAACCGATCTTGGCATGCTGAAAATAGTTGCAGTTGATTTATCCTGTGCAATAGTTCTTCCCCCTGCTTTCTTGATAGCTTCCATGCCGGAAGTTCCATCTTTTCCCATCCCGGTAAGAATGACACCAACAATATTTGCCCCATAATGCTCAGCTATAGATTTCATCATAACATCTGCAGAGGGCCTCACATGCTCAACGGGATCTTCTTCGCTTAAATAAATTTCTTCCTTTTTTTTCAATTTTAAATGATAGCCCCCGGGAGCAATAAATACCTGACTATTTCGCACAATATCTCCGTCTTCAGCCTCCTTAACCCTCAGGTGACATAAGCGGTCCAACCTCTCTGCTAGAGACCGGGTAAATCCTTTGGGCATGTGCTGAGTAATTAGAATGCTGGCCGGAAGGTCACCGGGCAGATGGGTAAGAATTACCTCCAGGGCTTTAGGCCCACCGGTGGAAGAGCCTATGGCCAACAACTTGCTCGCCCTGGTTTGGGATACTGGTTTTGTTGTTTTTTCGGGAGGCTCAGGAAAAACTACTTTTTGCTTAACTTTTTTGGCAGGCATCTGTGCCTTAACCGCAGCTCTTACCTTAAAAACCAGCTCATTTTTGACTTTTTCCAGGTCTAAGGAAATAGCACCTGAGGGTTTGGGCACAAAATCCAGTGCCCCTAAAGAAAGGGCTTCCATGGTTTCTTTGCTGCCTTTTTGAGTGACACTGCTCAGCATAATAACGGGGGTAGGCCTGTTTCTCATAATTTGCTTTAAGGCGGTAATCCCATCCATTTTAGGCATTTCCACATCCAGAGTAATCACCTGAGGCTCATGTGTAACCATTTTTTCTAAAGCCTCTATGCCGTTTCGGGCAGTAGCTACTACTTCTATTCCGGCACTGGAGTTCAGCATATCGGAAATTACCCTGCGCATAAAAGCTGAGTCATCTACAACCAGTACTTTGATTGGCATATTTTACCTCCCGCTGCAAAAATAAAATACTATAAAGTCTTCTTGTAACCCTCTAAAGATGAAACCTCAACCAGGCCTGTATCCACAAATAATTTCATGGAACGGCCAAAACTACCCCCCACATCTTCACCTGAAAGGGAAATGCCCATGGCCTTTAAAGTTTTTTTAACCGCCAAAACATTTTTCCCCCCCACGCCAAGCCCTGACTGCCCTCCTGATGTGTCAAAATCAAAAAGCTTACTCCCTCCTGCAATTTTAGCAACTATATTTTTTTTAAGAGCTCCTTTTTTTAGCATCTCTTCCAGCATTAAAGGAAGTGCTGTATCCGCAAACTTCATCGGGCTTTTTTTATTGCTATTAAACTGGGAACTGTCCGGCAGCAGAACATGGGCCATGCCTGCCACTTTATTTTTTTTATCATAAAAAACTATACCTACACAGGAACCCAGGCCTACCGTAACCAAAACACCTGACTCCTTCTGAGTAGCTACATCTGCTATTTTCACCCGCGTAATCATGTCTCTAACTCCAATCCCAGTAGATCTACAATACTTTTAAACCTCTCCCAGTTGGGAACTATAAAAAGGTATCCTTCAAAATCTTTAAGATCAGTATTTAAGGTAGTTCTTATTAGAAGCAAGGTATCATCAGTAAGATCAGCTTCTGCAAATATGGTGCCCAGTATAGCCCCGGCCATGTCTATGGCCAGAATGGGGGGGGTTTGCTTGAAAGTACTATTTGTCAAAAAAGACAGGGCATTTAAGTAAGCTGCCCCTACGATATTGCCAACCTCCCGGATTACAGACCTTCCCATGCTGCAAAATCCTTGGGTTTCTCCTGCAGTTAAGGACTTGATTACATTAAGGGCACTTTGCTCGGGCATTAAAAAGATAATATAAAAAGAAGCTTCCCCCAGAGCCTTGCTGAATACTACTGCTACCGGCTTTTCCGGGCCTCCAACTGCATCAGGAACATCAGATAGTGATATTAATGAAACCTCCGGAACCCCCATTTCTATTCTTTCCTCCAGCATTGTAGAAAGGGAGGTGGTAGCATTGCCCATGCCAATATTGCCTATCTCCTTTAATATATCTACTTGATCAGGCCTTAATTGATCCTTATCCAAATCATCACCTCATTATTTATTGAAACTTCTTTAATGAATCAAGCACCCTATCGGGCTGAAAGGGCTTTACAATAAAATCCTTGGCGCCAGCATTTAAGGCTTCAATTACCAGGGATTTTTGGCCCATGGCACTGCACACCACAATCTTGGCATTAGGATCATGTTTCATAATCTCTTTGATTGCTGATATACCATCAAGATTAGGCATGGTTATATCCATGGTAACCATTTGTGGACTGGTCTCCTTATACTTTTCTATCGCCTGGAGACCATCTTCAGCCTCCCCTACCACCTGGTAACCGTTTTTCTCAAGGATATTCTTCAAGGTCATTCTCATAAAAGCAGTGTCATCAACAATTAAAATGGTTGCCATACAAAAATCCTCCTCCTACTTTTAAATGTTTACACTAAAGCAGATACGTCTAAAATTAAAGCCACCTCTCCGTTTGCCATTACCGTAGCTCCTGCTATTCCCTTCAAGCCTTCCAGGATTTTTCCCAGAGACTTTATTACAATTTCCTGCTGTCCTAAAAAGTCATCTACTATCAAGCCTGCTTTATTATCTCCTGACTCTACTACAATTATAGAATAAACACCGCTTTCCGGAAGCCTTTCTTCTTCAGCCAGGTTAAGCCTGGTTCTAAGGGAAACCAGCTGAAGTATCTCCTCTCTAAAAGATATTACTTTCTGGTTCTGAACCGAGTTGATATCTGCAGGGGAAATATAAATATTTTCCCTTATAGCTTCAATGGGAATGGCAAAAACCTCTCTTTCCACCTTTACCAGCATTGCTTTAATGATAGCCAGGGTCAAGGGCAGCTTGATACTACACCTGGTTCCCTCCCCTAAGTTAGTTTCAAAATTTATTTCACCATGTAAAGACTCAACGGTAGACCTGACCGCATCCATGCCTACTCCTCTGCCGGAAACATCAGTCACCTCTTCTGCTGTAGAAAAACCGCTATTGAATATTAACATGATTATATCGTTATCCGACATCTGCTCTAATTCAGAAGCTGTCTTTACTCCCTTTTCCAGAGCTTTATCTTTGATTCTCTTTGGATCTATCCCCTGCCCGTCATCCTGCACCTCAATAACAATATGGCTTCCTTCG
>CAYYWR010000167.1:0-4416 GCA_964474145.1 uncultured Syntrophomonadaceae bacterium | reverse complement strand
ATTTCTCGTCTGGGTTTCAAAGGTGCGAATTCCCCTTTCACAAAGTATAACCTGGTAGTTGCCCCCGGACATAATATATTCTGCAGCCATTAACCATTCTTCTATAGTTGCGGAAAGTCCTCTTTTAAGAAGGACAGGTTTTTTAGCCTTGCTAAGCTCCAGTAACAGGTGAAAATTCTGCATGTTCCTGGCTCCTACCTGGAGTATATCAGCGTACTTTTCCACCAGGGGAACAGACTGGGGATTAACCACCTCTGTAACAATGGAAAGACCTGTTTTTTCCCGTGCCTTTGCCAATATTTTCAAGCCTTCCTCCTCCATCCCCTGGAAAGCATAGGGAGAAGTCCTGGGTTTAAAGGCACCACCCCTTAAAACATCAGCACCTGCTGTTTTTACCATTTCGGCCGTTTCCATAACCTGCTCTTCTCCTTCTACAGCGCAGGGGCCGGCCATAACCATAATTTTTTCTCCACCAATTTTACTTCCCTTCAACTCAATAATACTATTTTCCTGTTTAAAATCCCTGCATACCAGCTTATAAGGCTTGGAAATAGGGACTACCTTCTCCACCCCTTCCAGAACTTCCAGCTCCAGGGAAAGAGCCTTGGTCCGGTCACCTATAGCTCCTATCACGGTTCTGGACTCACCCTGGGAAAGGTGAATACCAAAACCAAACTGCTTGAGCCTTGACACCACTTCATCTACCTGCTTTTGTTGAGCTCCCGGGTCCATTACAACAATCATTTTTTCTACCTCCTAATATTTATTTTCTAAATAAAAAAACTCTCATCCCCAAAGGGACGAAAGTTTACTTCCGCGGTACCACCCCGGTTGACTGAATACCTGATAATATATCCAGTCCCCTCGCTAAAGGCACGGAAGGGTTCTAACCTTCTTATACCTCCTCCCTTTTAACGGTGGGAGTTTCCGTCAAAGCCTACTTGCCGCTGCTTTCGGTTTGCCTCTCCCGGAGGTATTCGGTATCAGTTGTGGCACCAGGGTTCCAGCATTCCCCAGCTCTCTATAGCCTTAACTAATACTTACTATTTCCGGTCATAGAAATTTTATATAATTATTGTGATTAATTTTACTACGGCATAAGATATTTTGTCAACACCTTTTCCTTTTTTATTCTGTACGCAAATAATTATAATGTCAGCTGGTTTATTTCAACCACTTTAATCCAACCCCTTTACAGCCTAATTTCACCTCTACCAGACAGGATCTGATCCTAAAACTTCTAACCGGTCTTTTAGTGTAATTGCTCCCTTTTCACAAAGTGTCCGGCAGATGCCGCAACCATAGCAGTTATAGGTGTTAATTTTACATTTCCGGTTTGACAGGTCAAACTCCATGGCACTAAAAAGGCAGTACTTGAAACATAACTTGCAACCGTTACAGATCATGGAATCAATACAGGCTACGTATTCTCCCTTCCACATGGCCCTGGCAATGTCCATTTTTACCTGGACATTATAAGCCATGCAGTTCATATCACAGTTGCATATAGCCCCTATAAAAGGAGTGCCAAAGGTCCATATGCTGTGAACCATCCCCTTCTCTTCCAGGGACCTTACAAACTTCTTAGCTTCTTCTTTAGAAATAACATCAAAGCTGCTGAAATCTGGAATATCTTTAACATATTCCGTCATATCCATACCCACACCCAGGCAGTACCTTAGCTCTTTGCCAGTAGTTACTTTTCGGCAAATGCAGGGAAGCCGTACAATAGAATTTACCCTGTTCAGGATTGTTTCGGTATCTTCCAGGGGTATTATCTGGCCGAAATGATTTTTTTTCAAGTTAGAGGTAACTGCAGGATAAACATAATAATCATAAAAGGAGGGAATCCTTTTCTTAAACCAGTAAGCGGTATAGGGGAAAAAAGACAACCTCTTTTTAAATCCCCGGAGATATTTTTTAAATTTTTTTTCTGAATTAACCTGAAAAAAGACTTCCCGGGAATAATTGTTCATATTTTCGTACCATTTTTTCCCTTCCCCGTGCTGGATACAGAATTCACACATGGTATTCTCCTTGTACAATAGTTTTTTAGAACACTGCTACTGTAATCTCTCATCAAGCTGGCCAGACACGCGGCCAGGTTTAGATGTCAGGTGTGTCCCAGAAACCAGAACCTTCTCCTGAAAACTGATGAAGGGTTGCCACCTTTCTCCGGCAACCCTTCCCTGATAACCAGGATTTTAATAATTGCCTGCAGCAATACTTTCATTTTTTTCCAGCTTAAAATGGTCGTGGAGAGTCTTTATAGCCTTTTTCAAGTCCCTTTCTTTAATTAAAAGGGATATGGTTATATTGGAGTCACCTGTCTGCAATATTTTGATATCTTTTTCATTTAGAGATTTTACCACCCTTGCCATAACCCCAGGGATATTGTGCATACCAACCCCTACCACGGACACCTTGGCACAGTCGGGAATAACCTGATAGTCAACTTTTAAATCCGTTAGAATTTTTTCTGCCCTGGATAATATGGACTGCTGCACTATAAACACCTTTACCTCGGGAAAAACGGTTATCAGGTCAATACTTATTTTAGCATCTGCCAGATGCTGAAACAGCTCCAGTTCCGACACAGAACTATTTTCCGACAAGGTTACTTTACACTGGGCTAAATCTTGAGCATGAGCAATACCGGTTATTAGTCTTTTCCTCTTATGAAATCCGCCGTGATCACTGTACTCGTTATCTATTAGAGTTCCTGCTCCTGAGTCAGCCGGGTTTTTAATTACCAGGCTGACATTATGCTGCATGGCTATTTCCACAGCAGGAGGGTGAATAACCCTGGCTCCCTCATAAGCCATTTGACAAACTTCACTGTACGTAAGGTGATCGATAATACGAGCATCTTCAAATAACTTGGGGTCAGCAGTCATAACTCCACTGACATCTGTGTAAATCTCAACCCTTTCAACACCAAGTGCTGCACCCAGGATAACAGCAGAAGTATCACTCCCTCCCCTGCCCAGGGTGGTAACCTCATAATCTTCAGATATCCCTTGAAAGCCAGCTACCACCACCACTTCCCCCTTTTCCAGGGCGTCTCGGATCTTCTGGGGCTTACAGGTAACCACTTCCGCCTGGGAAAATTCTTCATCGGTGTGCATGCCCGCCTGGAAACCAGTCATGGCCCGGGCCTCTATTCCTCTGGCCTGGAGGGTATTGGCCATAACCACGGAGGAAATTAGCTCTCCACAACTCATAATCAAATCCAGTTCCCTGAGCTGACTGTCAGGGTTTATATCCAGAGCAAGGTTTTTCAAGGTATCTGTAGCATAAGGTTCACCTGTTCTTCCCATGGCCGAAACTACAACCACTACTGAATAATCCAGCTCCCAGGCTTCTCTTATTCTATCACATACCATATCCCTTAACTGGGGAGTAGCAACAGATGTGCCGCCAAATTTTTGGACTACTATTTTCATCTTTTCTTTCATCTTTTCCACCTCTAACAAAGCCCTTTTTCAATTATACACTGGGCAATCTGGATGGAATTAGTAGCAGCACCTTTTCGTATATTATCCGAAACCACCCACATGTTAAGGCCATGCTCAACGGATTCATCTTTTCTTATACGCCCCACAAAAACTTCATCCAGGTCAGCGCAATCTATGGGCATGGGGTACTTTAACTCGTCAGGATCATCCACAACAACCATTCCCGGGAAATTTTCCAGGGCCTGCCGGGCCTGCTCCACGGTAATCGGGTCCTGGAATTCAATATTTACAGACTCGCAGTGACCTAATGTTACTGGAACCCTAACTGTGGTTGAAGTAATTTTTAAATCAGGCAGTCCCATTATTTTTTTAGACTCGTTAATTATTTTCATTTCTTCCTTGGTATAGCCGTTATCCTGGAATACATCCAGCTGGGGGACCATGTTAAAAGCAATCTGGTGGTTCTTTTTGGCCCCTTTGTGGGGGATATATTCCTTTACTACTTCTTTGCCCTCAATTACTGCCCTGGACTGGCCTATGAGCTCATCTACTGCTTCTTTACCAGCACCGGAAACAGCCTGGTAACTGGACACTACTACCCTTTTCATGGGAGAAACCTGCTGTAACGCTTGAAGGGCTACCACCAGCTGGATAGTTGAACAGTTGGGATTAGAAATTAAATTTTTGTGTCCTTCTAAAGCCTGGGGATTAACCTCAGGCACTACCAGGGGTATTTCCGGTTCCATTCGGAAGGCACTGCTGTTATCCACTACTATAGTTCCCCGCTTTACAGCTTCCGGAGCTAATTCTTTACTGACATCTCCCCCTGCACTAAAGAAGGCAAAATCCACCCCCTCAAAGGCCTCCGGCTTTGCTTCCTCTACCTGGTATTTGTTACCTCCCACTTCTATTTCCGTGTTCGCTGAACGGGCTGAGGCTAAGAGTTTGAGTTCTTTTA
>CAYYWR010000166.1:0-4419 GCA_964474145.1 uncultured Syntrophomonadaceae bacterium | reverse complement strand
TCTACAAAAAACGCTAAATAATTAAATATTTAATGTATGTGCTCAGCCCTCAGTCCTCTTCAGCAGCTACATAAGCAGCTGACCAGATATTATTTAATTTAATCTATTGCCCAGTATTTCATTTACCAGCTGGGGATTAGCTTTACCCCTGGTTTTTTTCATGACCTGGCCTACCAAAAAGCCCATGGCCTTCTTCTTGCCCCTCATCAAGTCTTCTACGGGGCCCGGATTGGCTTTTATTACTTCATCAACTATCTTTTCCAGCTCCTCAGTATCGCTTATCTGTAAAAGCCCTTTTTCTTCCACGATATCCTGTGGAGCTTTGCCCCCTTCAAACATTTCTTCAAAAACTACTTTGCCTATCTTTCCACTGATAATTCCTTTATCAATTAAATGCAGCAGCTCAGCAAGGTTTAAGGGAGTTACTTTAGTTTGGGTTACATCTATTCCCCGGGCATTCAAAAAGCCCATGAGCTCACCCATAACCCAGTTGCTGACCACTTTTGGTTCAGAATACTCCTTTACACACTCTTCAAAAAAAGCAGCCATGTCCATAGAGGAAGTCAGCACCTCTGCATCATATTCCGGAAGTCCGTACTGGTTTATATATCTTTCTTTTTTCTCAAGGGGCAGCTCAGGAAGCTGTTCTTTTAATTTTTCCACCCATTCCTGCTTAATTTCCAGGGCCATCAAATCGGGATCCGGGAAGTAACGATAGTCATGGGCCTGCTCCTTGCTTCTCATGGACACCGTCAGCCCCTGGCCCTCATCCCACCTGAGGGTTTCCTGGGATATTCTCTCTCCCTTTTCTAAACTGTCAATCTGTCTTTTTATTTCATATTCCAATCCCCTTTGAACTGCCTTGAAAGAGTTCATATTTTTTAGCTCCGTCTTGGTGCCCAGCTCCCTTTGGCCCTTCAACCTGACAGAAATGTTGGCATCGCAGCGCAGGCTTCCCTCCTCCATTTTACAGTCGGATACCTGTGTGTACTGGAGTATTTTCTTTAAGTCTTCCAGAAACACCTTTGCTTCTTCATGGGAGCGTAAATCTGGCTCCGAGACTATCTCAATCAGGGGCACCCCTGTCCTGTTATAATCCACCAGGGAATAGTCACCATTTTCCCCATGAACTAATTTTCCCGCGTCCTCCTCCAGGTGTACCCGGGTGATACCGATGTGCTTATTTTCTCCATTCACCTTGATATTTAAATATCCCCCTTGGGCAACGGGCATATCGTACTGGGATATCTGATATGCTTTAGGCAGGTCAGGATAGAAGTAATTTTTACGGTCAAACTTGCTGGTGGAACTGATTCTGCAGTTTAAAGCCAGGCCTGAAAGTATAGCAAACTCTACAGCCCTTTTATTTAAGACGGGCAGAACCCCGGGGAGACCCAGGCATACAGGACATACATTGGTATTGGGCTCATCACCAAAGGAGGTGGGACAGGAACAAAATATTTTGCTTCTGGTAAGTAGCTCAACATGCACTTCTAAACCGATTACAACTTCATAAGACATAATTTAGTTTACACCTCCCCTTACATGGCTTCCAAAATCAGGCTTTATCTCACCCAGAGCCAGTTTATTTTCAAAGGCGCTTGCCACCTTGATTATCGTCCCCTCGTCAAAGGGCTTGCCAATAATCTGCAGCCCCACCGGAAGACCATTATGAAAACCACAGGGTATGGAAACTGCCGGAAGGCCTGCCATACTTACAGGAACGGTAAATATATCATTCAAGTACATCATCAGGGGGTCATCAACCTTTTCTCCCCTTTTAAATGAAACAGTGGGGGCCGTTGGTGTTACAATGACATCACAATTTTCAAAAGCCTGCTGAAAATCCCTGGCAATAAGGGTTCTAACCTTCTGGGCCTTCAAGTAATAATCATCGTAGTATCCAGAACTCAAGGCATAGGTGCCCAGCATAATTCTTCTTTTAACCTCCTGGCCAAAACCGGAACTCCTGGTTTTCTTGTAAGCTTCCAGGAGATTTTGGGCATCTTCATGGGTGAATCCATAACGGATTCCATCATACCTGGCCAGATTGGAGGAGGCTTCTGCCGGGTTAATCAGGTAATAAGCAGGCAGGGCATATGCCGTATGAGGCATTTCCAGCTCCACCTTTTCTGCCCCCTCACTTATTAAATCCATTACCGCTTTACCAGTTTCTTTTTTTACCGCCTCATCTATCTGCATTGTATAGTATTCCCCGGGTATTCCCAGTTTAACACCGGATATATCCAGGCCTGCAAACCCGGTAAAATCCGGCACATCCCCGGGAACTGATGTAGAGTCCATGGGGTCGTAGCCACATATGGCGTTTAATATAAGGGCACAATCCCTGACATCCTTAGTAAGGGGCCCTATCTGGTCCAGGGAGGAGGCAAAGGCTATCAATCCATAACGGGATACCCTGCCGTATGTAGGCTTAAAACCAACCACGCCGCAATAAGAAGCTGGCTGCCGTATAGAACCCCCTGTATCTGAACCCAGGGCAAAGAGGGCTTCATCGGCAGCAACAACAGCTGCTGAGCCCCCGCTGGAGCCTCCTGGCACCCGGGATGGATCCCAGGGGTTGCGGGTTGTAAAAAAACCTGAATTCTCTGTAGATGAGCCCATGGCAAATTCATCCATATTGGTTTTTCCTACCATAATACACCCCTGCTCTTCCAGCATTTTATAGACTGTAGCACTGTAAGGCGGTTTGAAATTCTTCAATATTTTAGAAGAACAGGTGGTAAGGATATTCCGGGTGCAAATATTATCCTTAATGGCGCAAGGAATTCCGGATAAAGGTCCGGGCACTTCCCCCCGGGCAATCTTCTTATCCGCTTCCCTGGCCTTTTTTAAAGCATGCTCCCTGGTTACAGTTACATACCCCCCCACTACCCCTTCTACATCTTCAATGCGCTCCAGCACCTTCTCTGTCAGCTCTTCGCTGCTGATTTCTCTACTTTTTATAAGCTTGTGGGCTTCATGGACCTTTAAACCATAATGTTTCAAAAATAAACCCCTCCTGGCATACAATTTCTATTATATTCAGTAATTGTGACTATTCAATAATCCTGGGCACCTTAAAATAGCCGCCTTCTTTCTCTGGTGCGTTCTTTAAAGCTTCGCCTTTTTCAAGCACTTCTCCAACCTGGTCTTCCCGGAAAACGTTGGTAAGGGGAACAACATGGGAAGTTGGGGAAACTTCTCCCGTATCCAGTTCATTTAGCATCTCCACATAACCTAAAATATTGCTCAGCTGTTCTGTGAAAACAACCTTTTCCTGCTCCGTAATTTCCAGACGGGCCAGTTCAGCTACATGCTCCACATTTTTTTTAGTAATATCCATTATCAATCCTCCAAAACAAAAATTGCTTTTCTTATTATAACATACTATTTCACCATGATACAAGAAAAAGCGTAAACAAGTAAAACTAAAACCTGCCTCTTTAACTTGCAGGTTAAAAAACAGCAGGCCGGACAGGAGTTTATTTATTTTGGCTGAGGATATCCATTTTATTTTTGAACCTTCTGACCAGCAGTAACCAGCTGATGAAATTCCTTTTCATCCAGTATTTTTACCTCCAGGGATATGGCCTGGTCATGCTTGCTGCCGGGGTTTTCGCCTGCCACCACAAAATCTGTGTTTTTACTCACAGAAGAAGTTACCCTGCCCCCCAGGCTTTCTATTATTTTTTTAGCCTCCTCCCGGGAGTACTTTTCCATTTTTCCCGTCAGCACAAAGGTAAGCCCTTCCAGGTTTTTATCCGGCTTTTCCCCTGGAGATTCCATGTATGTATTAACGCCCGCTTTTTTTAGCTTTTCAATTACCTTTAAATTTGATTCTCCTTGAAAAAACTCAAATATGCTGGTGGCAATTTTGGGTCCAATTTCTGGTATGGACAGCATCTCTTCCCTATCTGCCCCCATAATCTCTTCTATGCTGGGGAAGTTCTCTGCCAGTATCCTTGAAGCCTTTTCCCCTACAAACCTCAGCCCTAAACCATAAAGGAGCTTATCCAGGGGATTTTTTTTGCTTTTCTCTATGGCTTCCAGCAGGTTCTGTGCAGACTTTTCCCCCATTCTCTCCAGCCCAACCAGGTCCTCCTTTTTCAAGTAGTAAAGATCAGAAACATCCCGGGCCAGGTTATTCTCCCATAGCTGTAGAGCTACTGCCGGTCCCAGTCCTTCAATATCCATGGCTCCCCGGGAAGAAAAATGCACTATCCTCTCATACGTCTGCACAGGACAGGTAGCGTTGATGCAGCGCAAAGCTGCTTCTCCGGGCAGGCGGACTACATTTTCCTTGCAGGCGGGACAATTCCGGGGCATACTGAATTCCCTTTCCTGTCCCTGTCTTTTTTCTTTAATTACCTTTACAACCTCAGGTATCACGTCTCCTGCTTTATGGATAATAACCCT
>CAYYWR010000165.1:0-4421 GCA_964474145.1 uncultured Syntrophomonadaceae bacterium | reverse complement strand
AAAAAGGGCATGTTAATTGGATAGCATGCCCTTATTCTTTAGCCGCTTCAAAACATATTTCTCTGCCTGTCTTACTATTTTCGTTCCTATAAATTCCTGTTTGCTAACGGGTATCACCAGCACGGTAAACAATCCCAGGCGGTTTCCTCCCAGGACGTCAGTAAAAACCTGGTCCCCCAGCACCGCCACCTCTCCTGACTGCAACTGCATTTTTTCCAGTGCCTGGCGAAAAGCCTTTCTCCTGGGCTTAATCGCTTTAGGTATGGCCGGTATTTCAAAAGTATCTGCAAACTCCCTTACCCTTTCCAGTGAGTTGTTAGAAACTATGCAGACCTTAAAACCCTCTTGTTTTAATATTTTCACCCACTCATGAAGCTGGGGATATATTTCATTCTCATTCCAGGCTATCAAAGTATTATCCAGATCAGTAATTATGCCTTTAATCCCTTTCTTTTTTAGTTTAGAAAGGTCCAGCTGGTATATGGAATCCAGATATATATCAGGACAAAACATGTTTATCAAAAAATCACCCCTGTGGATCAGTTGACCCCTTTATGAATGATATTATAACACATTTAGGGTATATTAGGGTATAGCCAGAACAAATTATAAAATTTTAATTATATTTAAACTTGCTTTAGTGTTATAATCTAGTTATTTACTGGTTATATTATCGGCAAAAGGTTATAAAACTATAGCAGGGTTTTAAAACTATAAGTTAGGAGGCTTTATTTATGAGAGTAATATTTATGAGAGTAAAAGACCCCTTTAGCGGATATTCACACCTGATCGGTCTCCTTTTATCCATAATCGGGCTGGTGCTTTTAGTTTACTATGCCTCTGTTAACGGCACTATCTGGCACATAGTATCCTTTTCCATTTTTGGCACAAGCCTTGTTCTTCTATATACATCCAGCACTCTTTACCATCTTTTACTTATCTCCCAAAGGGGAAGTGACATTTTAAGAAGAATTGACCACATGATGATTTACGTTTTAATTGCCGGGACTTACACTCCCATTTGCCTTATCCCTTTAAGAGGGGTTTGGGGCTGGAGCTTGCTGGGAGGCATCTGGGGCATAGCTGTTGTGGGAATTATTATGAAGGCAGTATGGAAGGGAACTCCCCGCTGGCTGTCCACCACATTCTATATAGTTATGGGCTGGCTGGTGGTTATAACTTTTGCTCCCCTCATGGATAATATTCCTCTACCGGGGATGGCATGGCTGTTAGCGGGAGGCATTATTTACAGTATAGGTGGCGTTATTTACGCCATAAAAAAGCCTAACTTTTCCCCTGTAGTTGGCTTTCACGAATTATTTCACATATTTGTTATGCTGGGCAGCTTTTCTCATTACTGGCTTATGTACCGCTACATACTTTACCTGTAAGTATCAGGCTTCTTTCAAGTATTGTTCTTTCAAGTATTGCTTTTTTCCCATTCAGAAAACTGCTCCTTAAAGCCAGATTCCAGCTTTACAATTAGTTCATCCGTCTTTTCTCCATGCTCAGGAAAGCTAACTGAAAATATAATGAGTTTGCTTCTGTTATAATCTTCTTCCCGGGAAAATAGTTCTTGGATTTTCTTATTTACTATAGATACTCCTTCACTATCTGTAAAGGGCAATAAAAGCAATACTTCCTTTTCTGTAAGCTCAACTACATTATCAGTTTCCCTCAATATTGCCTTGATTCTTCTGGACATTTTGCTGGGAGTAGACTGATAGTCCTCTTCACCCTGTGTTAAAGACAGGCCATCTTTTCCCATTGGTTGGGCCCTGAGCATGAAAATGCTAAAGGAGTACTTCCCTCTTTGTGCCCGTTTAATCTCCATTCGTATTGGTTCGTACAAATCCTTGACATATTTTCTTTTTTCCCTTGCCCTTGCCCTTGAAGGTGACTTTTCTGATAGCTTTTCTAACATTATCGGCTCTATTCTATCAATCAGTTCTTCTAAATTTAAGGGTTTAACCAAAACATCCCGGGCACCATACTTCATGGCCAGAGGCAAAATATCTCTGCTAATTCCGGTGCTAACCACAATAAAGGGCAAATTATCTCCAGGATATTTTTCTTTATAACTGCGCATTGCGTTGAGACCGTTTCCGTCCGGCAAATTAATATCCAGTATTACAAGTGCAATATCTTCTACAGGCACATTCATAAAATGATTAAACATTTCCTTTAGTGTAGATGCTTCCAGGACTTCAAGGTTTAAGCGCTGACTTATTAAGTTTTTTGTGTTCAGACGAAATAGAAAAGAATCATCCACGATAATAGCCTTTTTTGTTGGCATATGAATTTACCCCTTTTAAAGCTCTAAATATAACTCAAGCTTTTAATTTTTATTGCCTATCACTACAGCGAAATATTTATCATTAAACAGTATCCGCTAGCCACAGGGACGGGTCCATGGTATTCCCTTGGGGCCTTGGCTGCGCTTGGGGCACGCTGGGATCGTCCCCGGGGCACCGCTCATATTTTTTATCGCTGTATTACTATTATACGAAAGTTTTACCCAATAATCACTTGTTTATCTTCCCTGACAGGGAGGTAAACTTCTTATCCTTAGATTAGGAATAAGATATAACTATGGTTGCCCGGTTGCCTTTGTCGTTATAGAAAAACCAGTCACAGGACATACGGGTCATGGCAATGCCCCGGCCCCGCTCCTGGTTGCCCTCCATTTCAGGAAACTTGTCTATTTTATCATGCCAGTTGAAACCTTCTCCCTGATCCTGCACCATGGCCTGGATGTATTCCTCTGTTACAGTTATGTCTACAAAGACTGTTTTTTCCGGGTCCATTTTGTTACCGTGCTCCACAGCATTGGCTGCCACCTCGTGAAGGCTATTTATGAAAATAACTGACTTGTCAGATTCGGGGAGAACACTTATTGCTTTTTCCCGCATTCTATCCAGCTCACCCAGCTCACTGGCCAGCTCAAACTGGATCACTTTCTTTTCATGGGGTTCCACCTGCATAACCAGAAAGGTAATGTCGTCGTCCCCCTGCAGGGAGCCATTGTTAAACTGTCGGAAATCTTCGTTGATGGCATGGAGAATGACTTCCGGAGGCAGGTGGCAGTTTTCCTTAAAGACTTTATCCAGGCGCCTATAGTATGTTTTTTCCAGAACAGTTTGCTCTGTCAGGCCATCTGTGTTAAAAAGAATTGTTGTTCCAGGAAAAAGGGTGATGATGCTTTCTCGGAAGTCCAGCAGTTCCTGGGGAAAAGCTGATGATATAGGCAGTCCCTGGCTGGGCAGAGCTTTATGCTGACCCTTTCCCAGGTAAGCCCGGGGGGCTTCCTGGAACCCTACCCCGGTGTAAGAAAGGTCCATGGTTTCCAGGTCCAGCACCGCCAGGAAAAGACAGACAAAATAGTCATCGGGATATTTAGCCTGGTGGTACTGTTTTCTCAAGTGTTCCAGTATCTTTTCCGGCTTCAGTTCATCACATTTGAGGGAAACATAACTTTCTATCGCTTCTTTAACAAATACGCTAAACAAGGCTCCT
Source organism: uncultured Syntrophomonadaceae bacterium (assembly GCA_964474145.1). Classification (GTDB taxonomy): domain Bacteria; phylum Bacillota; class Dethiobacteria; order SKNC01; family SKNC01; genus PWHX01. The sequence continues at coordinate 905 of CAYYWR010000165.1, read as the reverse complement.
TCCAGACCATGACCGGTAACATCGGAGAGGTATATGACTAACTTATTATCTTTGCGTATTGCGTCATAAAAGTCGCCGCCTACTTTTTTGGCCGGCTGGTAATGTGCGGCAAAGGAGATACCCTCAACCTGAGGGAGAGTGTCAGGCAGTATTCTTTCGTGAATCCGGCGAGCCTTATTAAATTCTTCGTCCAGCTGCCGGTATAGAGCCTTCTGCTCCTTCACCAGCTGCTGCAGATGCTTATTATGTTTTTCTAAATCCCGCTGCAGGGAATAAATCTTCAAATGGGTTTGTACCCGGGCCTGGACCTCTTCAAAGGCAAAAGGTTTTGCAATATAATCCACGCCTCCCTGGGCAAAAGCCTTTATTTTGTCGGTAGTATCAGTCAGGGCGCTCAAAAAAATTACCGGGATATCCTTCAACTGCTCATTTGCCTTGAGGCGCCTGCAGACCTCGTACCCATCGATTCCAGGCATAACTATGTCCAAAAGAACCAGATCCGGCTTTTCCTTTTCTGCCTGCTCAAGTGCCTCCTCCCCGGAGCCAGCCTGTAATATCTGTGAATATCCGGCATTCACCAGATAACCCTTTAATAGTTCCCTGTTAATTTTTTTGTCGTCAACAATTAAAATTTTCGTTGAAGTACCCATCTTTTTCTCTCCTTCCTGCCTTAAAGCCTTTCCTGTCATTTTGGTAGGGGAAAACTTAAAATTAGCTTGTCATGTCCAGCAAGTTGCAGTCCAACAAGTTGTTTTCCATCTCTTTCAAGCAAATTTTTCCACAGCAGAGTAGAGTTCCTCCGGGTTAATGGGCTTGGAAACATAGCCGTCCATTCCTGCTTCCAGACACTTTTCCCGATCCCCCTCCATAGCGTGGGCGGTCATGGCAATGATTGGCATATGACC
>CAYYWR010000164.1:0-4431 GCA_964474145.1 uncultured Syntrophomonadaceae bacterium | reverse complement strand
GCTTGATGACTATAGCTCCATATGTGGAAAATGTTGAAGAAGTCAGGCCAGTTTTTAGACGGTTAAAAGAATTATATGACCAAATAACTATCAAAGGAGTAATATTAAAGGAGTTATCTATGGGAATGACTAATGATTATGAAGTAGCTATTGAAGAAGGAGCTACTATGATAAGAATAGGGACGGCCCTTTTTGGAAAAAAATATTAAACATCAGGTTTTTATAGATAATTGCTTAATAGTCTGATTGATAGTGCTAGAAAACGTTGGAAAGGAGGAGAAGTTTTGAAATTTATTGAAAAAGTATTAGTATTTTTAGGCTTGGCAGAGGAGGAAGAAGAATCTAGAGAAATGGCATACCAGGGAGACGGGTCACAACAACCACCAGGCAAAAAAGGAAAAGTTGTAAATTTGCATACCAATAAAAATTTAAAGGTTGTTGTTACAGAACCCAATGGTTTTGATGAGGCACAAGCTATAGCTGAAAATTTAAAAAACAAATCTCCGGTAGTAATAAACTTAGAGCAAACCGACCTGGATACTGCCAAAAGAATAATTGATTTTGTGAGTGGATCAGCTTTTGCCCTGAATGGAAACTTTCAAAAGATAAGCAGCCAGATTTTTATTTTTACTCCCCCCCATATTGATATCAACTCAACTATTAGCCATAGTGAAGTGGAAGCATTTACAGGTGGAAGGGCGAACAATGATTCTGGTCAGGAAGATTAGCTCCTGTAAATATATAAAAATTATTTTTGGCTTAATGAAAAACTATAATATTAAGCTAGAATTGAGCAAGAAAGGGTGATTTAGAATTATATCTTTACCGGCAACAATAAATGCTGTTTTTAATATTATTTATTACCTCTTGATAGCCAGAGTTTTGTTTAGCTTTTTTGCCGTAAATCCCTACGGAAATTCCTTACTGGTAAAAATTAAAATGATAGTTTATAAAGCTACTGACCCCATACTTCTTCCATTTAGGAAAGTAATACCTCTTGTAAATATGGGCGGAGGCTATGTAGACCTTTCTCCCCTGGCAGCGTTAATAGTTCTTAGTTTACTGAGGTCAGCGCTGCTTGGACTGTTATTATAATTTCCACTAGCGAGAAACTTATAAAAATTATGAGATAGGAGATAATTGATGCAGGGGAATAACTATTTAGACCCTATTGAAAAGCTACTAAAAGAGAAAATTGAATATAAAGTTGAAAAGGCCCGCAGCAATAAAACCCCTCAAGTCACAGATTTTCTGGACCCTTACCAGCAGAAACTGGCTGAATCTTTCCTTAAACCCTGGGAAGATATAACATATTTAATATATGGGGGCTATCCCAGCGCAGAAAGAGCAAAAATTGCTATAATGCCCAGGTTCTGGTTGGAGCAATCAGTTGATTTGAATATTAAGTTTTTACATGTGCAGGGAAGCTCTAAATTCAACAAGGTTAGCCATGGGGATTATTTGGGTGCTATTTTAAGTCTTGGTTTAAAAAGGGATAAGGTAGGAGATATAGTTGTAGAGGAACAGGGGGCAACTATAATTGTTGATTCTCTATCTGTATCATTTGTTCTCAGTAACTTGAGCCAGGTCAAAAACATACCGGTAACTGTAAAAGAGATTTCTTCAGAAGAGATTAAAGTTCAGCCAGAAAAAACAAAGGAACTAAGGGGTACTGTTGCCTCTTTAAGGTTAGATGCCCTGACCAGCCTTGGCTTTGGTTATTCCCGTTCAAAAATAGTAAAGGTGATTAAGGCAGATCAGGTTAAACTAAACTGGCAAAGAGCCAGTGATCCCTCCCTTCAGGTTAAAAAGGGAGACGTAATTTCACTGAGGGGAAGGGGACGTATTGTTATAGAAGACATTTTGGGGAAAAGCAGGAAGGGAAGAATTCAGGTTATTGTAAAAAAGATTCTATAATCAGGAAGGAATTTACCACATTATAGAGAAGAAAGAACAACGTAACAATAACTGGTTAATTTAACCTGAGGAGGTCTTTAAAATGGCTTTAAGCCCATTGGATATTCAAAATAAAGAATTTTCGGTAGTGTTACGAGGTTTTAACCGGGAAGAAGTAGATGAATTTTTGGAAAGACTCACCAGGGATTATGAAGAGACAATTAAAGAGAATGTAAACCTGAAAGATAAGGTTGAAAACCTTGAAGAGCAGATGGAGCACTACAAAAAAATAGAAGAAACCCTGCAAAAAGCTATAGTAGTAGCTCAGGATACTGCTGAAGAGGTAAAAAGAAATGCCAGTAAGGAAGCTGAGTTAATTAGAAAAGAAGCAGAAAAGGATGCAGCCAGAATTATAGAAGAGGCCAGGTATAAAGCCAGTCGTATTCTGGCTGAACATGAGGAGTTACATAAACAGGCACAGGTTTTTAAGCTGCGATTGCGCTCCCTGGTTGAGGCGCAGTTATCAGCCCTTGAGTCAGAAAGCTGGATGGATTTAGAGTTTAAAGAAGAAAATGATGATGTAGAAGAAGAAAAAGAAAAAGAAGATAAATCAGCTTAAAATATATTATTTCTCATTTACCGTATTGAAGTTGACATTTTCAAAAATAGTGATATATTATTTTTATAATAAAAGACATATAATACTGTGAACGGGTCGAGTAAATAAGCTATTGATGTACAGAGAGTCAGGGAAGGTGAAAGCTGACCTTCAAAGTTTATTGAAAATCTCCCGGGAGTGCCATGCCAAATTCTTATCAGGTTTATAAATGGGAAAAGCAGGGAAGAGTAGACATGGCCGGTTGCACCGTTAAAGCTAAAAAGATTACATTTTTAATTGTTTATTGTAAATCAGGGTGGTACCGCGGGAAATACCCTCTCGTCCCTATGGGAGCGAGGGGTTTTTATTATTATATCTATTTATACTATAATCACGGAGGTATTAAATTTATATGGATTACAAAGACACATTAAATTTGCCGAAAACAGACTTTCCTATGCGCGCCAACCTTCCCAAAAGAGAACCGGATATTTTAAAACACTGGGAAGATATCGACTTATATGGACTGGTTCAAAAGGCAAGAAAGGGAAGCAAAAAATTTATTCTTCATGACGGCCCTCCCTACGCTAATGGGGATATCCACATGGGCCATGCTTTAAACAAAATTATTAAGGATATCGTGGTAAAGTACAAAACCATGAAAGGCTTTGATTCTCCCTTTGTTCCCGGATGGGATACCCATGGCTTGCCCATCGAACACCAGATCATAAAAAATAAGAAAATAAACCGTCATGAAGTTGGGGATTTGGAGTTTCGACACCAGTGTAAAGAATACGCCATGAAGTATGTGGAAGTGCAGAAGGAGCAGTTCAAGAGGTTAGGAGCCCGGGGGGACTGGGAAAACCCTTATATTACTTTAGACCCGGCTTTCGAAGCCAGGCAGATAGAAGTATTTGGTGAAATGGCCCAAAAAGGTTACATCTACAAGGGATTGAAGCCTGTTTACTGGTGTACCGATTGTGAGACGGCCCTGGCAGAAGCGGAGGTAGAATACAGTGATCGAAAATCTCCCTCCATTTTTGTTAAATTCCACGTCAAAGAAGATAAAGGCATTTTTGGTGGCGACCCCAATACTTTTATTATCATCTGGACTACAACTCCCTGGACTCTTCCCGCCAATGTAGCGGTAGCGCTGCACCCTGACTTTGAATATGTCCGGGTCAGGGTTGGAGACAGTTACTACATTATGGCCGAAGCCCTGACTGCCAGGGTTATGATGAATTTGGGACGGGATGACTGGAAGTTAGTTGATACGTATAAAGGAAAGGATCTGGTGGGCTTAAAATATGAACATGCCCTCCTTAAAAAAGAAGGAGAAACAGTTACAGGCAGCATGGTTACCCTGGAACAGGGTTCGGGATGTGTTCATATTGCTCCCGGGCATGGCCAGGAGGACTACCTTTTGGGCCTGGAATATAATCTTCCTGTTTTTGCTCCCATGGATAACATGGGTATTTTTACCAGTGAAGCAGAGCAGTTTGAAGGTATGTCATACAATGAAGTAAATAAAGCGGTTACCGCTGAACTTAAAGAAAAGGGCTTACTTTTAGATTTAAACTTTATAACTCACCCTTATCCCCACTGCTGGCGATGCAGGGAGCCGGTTATTTTCAGGGCCACGGAGCAGTGGTTTGCCTCCATCGATAGCTTCAGGGGGGAAACACTGGAAGCAATTAAAGGTGTCCAGTGGATTCCAAACTGGGGAGAGGAGCGCATCAGTAAGATGGTTGCTGAAAGGCATGACTGGTGTATATCCAGGCAGCGTATATGGGGTGTCCCCATACCAATTTTTTACTGCGAAGAGTGTGACAAAGAGCTAATTAATAATATTACCATTAAAGCTGTCCAGGAGCTATTTGTCCGGGAAGGATCAGATTCCTGGTTTAAAAGGACGGCAGAAGAAATACTTCCCCCAG
>CAYYWR010000163.1:0-4436 GCA_964474145.1 uncultured Syntrophomonadaceae bacterium | reverse complement strand
TACCAATCTCTAACGAGTCTATAGATACTTCGGGGGATTATGAGAGGTTTTTTATGGAGGATGGTAAGAGATACCATCATATAATTGACCCCCAGACAGGTCGGCCAGCAAGGGGAGTACTGAGTGTCACTGCTGTAACTCCTGATTGTATGGCGGCAGACACCCTGTCCACGGCAGCTTTTGTTCTGGGTCCCCAAAAGGGTCTGGAATTGTTAGAGGATTTGCCTGATGTGGAAGGAGTTATTATGGATGAAGATGAAGAGCTGTATATAACCTCCGGTTTAAAAGATATAAATTGAAATAAGGTGATAATACTTGTTTACCCGGCTTGATATAATAATATGGATTGGTGTAATAGTCCTGGCACTGGGTGGGCTGCTATATCATCAACAAGCTGACATCACTGGGCAAATCAAGGCAGAAATAACTGTGGACGGAGAGGTTTATGAGATTATACCCCTGACAAGGGATATGGAGGAAGTCAGGCGAGAGGTTCAGGGATTCATTGGAACAACTCATGTTGAAGCCATCGGGGGCAGGGTAAGAGTGACTCGTTCCGACTGCCCGGATAAAGTTTGCGTTCATTCAGGCTGGATTAACAGACCTGGACAGATGGTTGTTTGCCTGCCCAACAGGGTAGTAGTCAGGATAATCAGTGACCTGGAACAGGATATTGACTTGTATACTAATTAAAAGGAGCATGTTATATGGGTAAGACCACAAAGTTAGTTTACCTGGCCCTGCTTATTACTTTTGCGGTAGTAATTCACACTATAGAGGCAGCCTTAGGGATAACTCTTTTGGTGCCGGGAGCCAAGCTGGGCCTGGCCAATATAATTACTCTTTTGGCCATTTTGCTTTACGGTTTTAAAAGCGGCATGATTGTAACTGTTATGCGCTGTGCCATCGGTTTTTTAATTATTGGAAACCCTTTTACCTTTGCACTGAGTCTCAGCGGTGCTGTTTTCAGTACAGTTATAATGGGGCTAGCTTTTACTTTTCATAAAAAGGGAATGATTAATGTTCTTACCGTTAGCATTTTAGGTGCCGGAGCTCATAACCTGGCCCAGGTAGTGATAGCCAGTCTGATTATTCAAAGTTCTGAACTGATTACCTTTTACTTGCCAGTTTTACTCCTTATTTCCATTCCTACAGGTGTTTTTACAGGCCTATCGGCAAATTATCTTTATAAAATTATTAACAAAAATTACATGATATCCAAATCTGTAAGTGATTTTAATGACTTGAACAATGAAACGATAAAATAATTGTATCTATTTTCAGTAGCTGCATCAGTAACTGAGCAGATATAAATAATATATAAATAGGTGATATTTTTATGCCTGACCTGATTCTCGCGTCGTCTTCTCCCCGGCGAGCTAAGCTGTTAAAACAAATAGGACTGAATTACCGGGTTATACCCAGCAGGTTTGAGGAAAAAGAGTGCGTTGAGCTTCCCCCTGATGAGATGGCTGTGAATTTTGCCTGGAGTAAGGCCCGGGAAGTGGCTTCCCGGGTGGAAAAGGGGCTGGTTATTGGAGCAGATACCATGGTAGTTTTACAGGGTAGCACTTTAGGTAAGCCCAAATCCCATGAAGAAGCCTTTGACATGATACAAAAATTGGGGGGGCGGGCACATGAAGTTATTACCGGGTTAACGCTATGGGAAAGGGAAACAGGCGCTTACAAGTCTATATATTCCAGTACCAGGGTATGGTTTAGAAAGCCAACAGGAGAAGAAATTAAAGCTTATGTAAAAACCGGTGAGCCCATGGATAAAGCCGGGGGATATGGAATTCAAGGGCGGGGGGCCCTGTTTGTGGAGAAAATAGAAGGTTGCTATTTCAATGTTGTGGGGCTTCCCCTGGTAGAGCTGGGGAAACTGCTGGTGTATTTTGGGCATAAAGTATTATAGCTGACCTGGAAAAAAAAGGACTACCAGGGGGTATAGTGTATGAAAGAAGATTACCAGAACATTACTATAAAGGATCTCCCTGAGGATGAGAGGCCCAGGGAAAAGATGTTAAAACATGGTGCCGGGAATGTTTCTAACGCCGAACTTCTGGCTATTATTATAAGGACCGGAACCAGAACGGCTTCAGCTGTCAAGCTGGCCGAGCAGATTTTAGCCAGGGTAAGTAACCTGCGGGATCTGCCCCTCCTTACCATTGAGGAGCTAACAGAAATTAAAGGTGTGGGAGATGCCAAGGGAGTACAGATTAAAGCCGCCCTGGAACTGGGAGCAAGAATAGCTTCCTCCTTCCGTCAGGATACACATACCATATCTTCTCCCAAGGACGCTGCCGATGTAATGATGGAGCAGATGCGCTTTTATCAAAAGGAGTATTTTAAGGTTATTTTGCTAAATACTAAAAACCAGCTAATGTCTGCGGAAACCATATCTATCGGAAGTCTTAATTCTTCTATTGTCCATCCCAGGGAAATTTTTAGTGTTTCAATTAAAAAGGGGTGTGCGTCAATTATACTGGTTCATAATCATCCCAGCGGGGACCCTACTCCCAGTAAAGAAGATATTGAGGTGACCAACAGGCTGGTAGAAGCGGGCAATATTATTGGGATTGAGGTTATCGACCACATAATTATTGGAGAAGGAAAATATTATAGTTTTCGGGAAGGTGGTATCATTTAAAGGAACTATATAACTCTTTAGACTGCCTGGAAAGAATGTTATAATATATTCGGCATTTTGGTGACATTACTTTAAAAAAGCAGAAAGGGGACTATTAAGTGAGATTTCTAAGGTATTTCTCCAGAGACATAGGAATTGATTTGGGAACTGCCAATACTTTGGTTTTTGTAAGGGGAAAAGGAATTGTGCTGCGGGAGCCTTCTGTAGTAGCTATTCGCAGGGATACTGGAGAGATTCTGGCAGTAGGGGATGAAGCAAAAAAAATGATCGGTAGGACGCCAGGAAATATAGTAGCTATACGTCCCATGAAGGATGGGGTGATAGCTGACTTCGATGTCACCCAGACCATGCTTCGGCATTTTATTAAGAAAGCTTATCGTCGAAAGTCTGTTTTAAAACCCCAGGTAGTTGTATGTGTGCCCTCGGGAGTAACGGAGGTAGAAAAAAGAGCGGTCCTGGACGCAACTAACCAGGCAGGTGCCCGGGAAGCTTTTCTAATAGAAGAGCCTATGGCTGCGGCTATAGGAGCAGATCTCCCGGTAGAGGAGCCTACTGGCAGTATGGTAGTAGATGTGGGCGGAGGCACTACAGAAGTAGCTATTATTTCTCTGGGGGGAATTGTAAGTAGCAAATCTATAAGGGTAGCGGGAGATGAACTGGATGATGCCATTGGCCAGCATATTAAAAAGAATTATAACTTACTAATAGGGGAAAGAACGTCGGAAGAAATTAAAACTACTATTGGAACTGCTTTTTTGACAGAGGATAACCAATCAGTTACTATGGATATAAGGGGTAGAGATTTAGTTACAGGGCTTCCTAAAACCCAGGAGATTACTGCTCCGGAAATACAGGGTGCGCTGGCTGATCCTGTAAGCAGCATAGTTGAGGCTATAAAGATAACTTTAGAAAAATCACCCCCTGAACTGGCTGCCGACATAATGGATAAAGGAATAGTTATGACGGGTGGAGGTGCTCTTCTTCAGGGGCTGAACGACCTGGTTACTGAAGAGACGGGAATGCAGGTAATTATTACTGATAATGCTTTAGACTGTGTGGCTTTAGGAGCAGGTAAAGTTCTTAATGAAATAGAACTTCTTAAGAGAGTAGCTATATCTACAAAAAAGTCTATTTAAGGGAAGGGGTGTTAGTAATTGCTCACCCCTATTTATAAGAAAAAAAGAATAATAACTATACTATTAATATTGTTTTTTTTAATAGTTTTGATGAGTTTAACCAGCAGAGAAAGGGACAGGCTTACCATTGTAGAAGATATAATTATAAGTGCAGTAAGCCCTTTTCAAAAGGCAGTATATACAGCAAGTGCTCATATAAATGATTTTATTGAGCTTTTGCAGAAATACCAGTACCTGGAAGAGCAAAATGCCAGGTTATCTGAGTCCTTAAGCGAATTTAGAGGCATTTTAAACGAAATGGAAGAAATAAAGCAGGAAAATAAGCGCTTGAGGGAGATGCTGGATTTCAAGTCCCACAGCAGCCACACATTAGTTTCTGCTAAAGTTATTGCCAGGGATCCCAGCAGCTGGTTCAATACTATTATTATTAATAGAGGATATAATGACGGAGTTTCTAAAGATATGGCGGTTATTACCAGTGAAGGTCTGGTGGGTAATGTCTTATCCGTTTCCCGCCATGCGTCTAAAGTAATTCTCCTGACGGATTCCCTCCGGGCAGTTAGTGGAACAATTCAGGACTCCCGAGAGATGGGAACTATAGGCTTTGTAGAAGGTGTTGTGGATGTACCTGGATACTGTCGTATGGTTAA
>CAYYWR010000162.1:0-4475 GCA_964474145.1 uncultured Syntrophomonadaceae bacterium | reverse complement strand
CTTCGCCAGCAGATTTACAGTCTGCCCCCTTTGGCCAACTCGGGTACCTCTCCATTTTTTATAACTTTATGATAACTTCTCATTATGCACTATATACATGATGCATACATTGCACGTGAAAGCAATACATAGTATAACCCATTTATTTTTTAACGTCAACTTTTATATCAAATTTTTTAAAAATTAATTTAAAAAAATCCTGAAATATTTGCAGGAAATTGCTAATTACTTAACACTGCTTACATCTTTTTCGCTGCAGTATTAAGGGTATACAATCAATAGATTTTGCAAATAACAGTAAAAAGATAAAATATCTTTTCAGGAGGTTTTGACTATTGTTTAAAGAAGCATTCGCAGAAATATTTACTCTGTTAGATGAGGTAGATAAAAAATTATCTATGGCCGATGAAGAGGAAGCAGAGTTTTTGACACAGAAAATAATTCAAATAAGAAAACAGATGGACCATTTTATAAATTACTGGCTAAAGTTCGAAGAAAAGATTAATCACCTTGAGGAAAAATACAGATTAAATCTTCCGGATGAATTGTTTGAAGGCCTGACGGAGGACCTGCTGGATAATCTGGAAAACCTCCAGGAAAAAACTAAGGTTAATAATAATGAGCTTAATGAGATTAACGAAATCAGTGAAATCAGTGAAATCAGTGAGGTTAATGAGGTTAATGAGGTTAATGAGATTAATGAACCAGGCATGAATATAATAGATGAGAGCCAGATGACAAAAAAGATCAATGAGGATATATTTTTCACTATAGAGGATATGGAATGTATTAGTTCCTTTAGAAAGGGCCTGGGCTATTTCGATTTATCCATGATGGAAGAAGCTGCAAGGGAGTTTAGAAAGGTAGTAGAAAAAGAGCCTAATTTTCTTGTGGGCCACTTTTATTTAGGCATGGCCTATAGCGAAATGTCCTTATATGATAAAGCCTTAAATGAGTTTCGCTTGATACTTGCATTGATTATTTCAAGGTAGCTTTAAAACATTATCATGACGACTGGGAACTGCTGTACTATACTGGTAAAGCTTATGGAAACCTGGGGCAATTCCAGGAAGCCATATACTATATTGAAAGGTCTGCTGAACTGAATTCCAGTTACGCAGCTATTCACCTGGAACTGGGAGTTCTTTATGAGCTCACTGGTGAAAAGAATAAAGCCAGGGAGCACTACAATAAAATTAAAGGTTATTAGTAAAATTTAAAGGCCAGAAAAAGTATTTTTAATAAAATGGGATGCTTTAATTAGATAATTTTAGTATAATGTTTTATAATGCAAATCATTAATTATAGCTTATAGGATTGGAGGCTTTATGAGTATTGAAAATTGCAATTATCGGAGGAACCGGAGTTTACAGCCCAGAAGTAATGCAGGATACGCAGGAGAAAATGGTAAGCACTCCTTACGGAGATGTTTCATTTTTACAGGGACAGCATAAAAACATGGAAGTTTATTTTTTAGCAAGGCACGGGTTGAAACATTCCCTGCCTCCACATAAAATTAATTATCGGGCAAATATCTGGGCTTTAAAGGAGGAGAGGGTAGAAAAAATCATTTCTACTAATGCGGTAGGATCCATGAGCATAGATATGAAACCTGGTTCATTAGTTCTTATTGACCAGTTTATTGATTTTACCAAACAAAGGCCCTTTACATTCTTTGATGGAGAGGAAAAGGAAGTAATTCACACTGATTTTACAGAGCCATATTGTCCCCAGCTAAAGGAAATCATAGCAGAAGCAGGCAATAATTATAAATTTGACATTGCCCATAAGGGCACATATGCGTGCAGTGAAGGCCCCCGGTTTGAGACTGCGGCAGAAATAAAAATGTTTCGTACCTTAGGAGCAGATCTGGTGGGCATGACTAATGTCCCCGAAGTAGTTTTAGCCCGGGAACTGGGTTTTTGTTATGCTACTATATGTGTGGTTACCAATTATGCGGCGGGCATTTCTGAAGATGTTTTAACCCATGAGGAGGTCCTGGAGATGATGGATAGGAATATAGCCGACACTAGAAGATTAATAATGGACGCCATTGCTTTAATCCCGGAAAAAACAACCTGTGACTGCCGCAATACTCCGGGGAGAGTAATTGTTGACAAATAAAACAACATACCATATCTTTGTTGTCAAATACAACAGGGGGTAGATACTGATGATAAAGCCCTTAGTATGGGAAGGAAAACAGTTGAAAGTATTAAACCAGCGAAAAATACCCTGGTCAGTGGAATATCTGCTTTGCTCCACGTCAGCGGAAGTAGAAGAGGGCATAAAAAACCTTTCCCTGCGGGGGGCTCCTGCTATTGGAGTTGCAGCTGCTTTTGGTGTAGTGCTGGCAGCCATGGAAGCCGGAAGTAATTCCAGGGAGGAATTTTCCCTTTTCCTGCAAGAAAAAGCCCAGATACTGATGTGTGCAAGACCAACAGCTGTAAATCTGTCCTGGGCTGTCCACAGGATGTTAAGAAAGTTCCATACCATTAAAGATAATAATAAAGATAATAATATTGAGGAGATAATTAAGGGCCTGGAGGAGGAGGCCCTGTTAATCTATGAAGAAGATATTCAGGCAAACAAAAGACTTGGGGAACTGGGCGCTGATTTGTTATCTAAAGGGGAAAAGGTCTTAACCCACTGCAATGCTGGAGCTCTTGCCACAGCAGGATATGGGACAGCCCTGGGTGTCATTAGAAGTGCCCACACCCGGGGAAAACAAATAGAAGTTTATGTAAATGAAACCCGTCCGGTTCTGCAGGGTGCCCGTTTAACTGCCTGGGAATTAAAGGAGGAGGGCATTCCTTTTACTTTAATAACTGATAATATGGCGGGATACCTGATGCAAAAAGGCATGATTGACTCTGTGGTTTTAGGGGCCGACCGCATTGCCCTTAACGGGGATACAGCTAATAAAATAGGCACCTACAGCCTTGCAGTTCTGGCAGATTATCATCATATTCCTTTTTATGTTGCAGCTCCCTTCTCCACCTTTGACTTGAGTTTAGCAGAGGGAGAGCTGATACCTGTAGAAGAAAGAAACCGAGAGGAAGTAACCCATATACTGGATAAAAGGATTGCCCCTGAGGGCGCAAAGGTTTACAATCCTTCCTTTGATATTACTCCCGGTGATTTAATTTCGGCTATAATTACCGAAAAGGGCATTATTGAAAACCCTGAAAAAAACAAAATACAATCTCTACTAAAGGAGAGTTAGTAATAATGTTGGAGGTTGAAAAGGCTAAAGAAAAGGTAGCTTTTACAGCACAAAAGATGGTAGAGGAAGGCCTGGTGGTAGAAACCTGGGGAAATGTTAGTATGCGAACCGGGGATAGTATAGTTATAACCCCCAGCGGCATGGATTATAAAAGGCTAAATTTTGCGGATATGATAGTAATGGATTTTCATGGTAATATTAAAGAGGGTAAGTGGAAGGCTTCTTCGGAATATCCCATGCACTGCTGCATTTACAGAAAAAGGAAGGATGTTACAGCAATTGTTCATACTCACAGTACTTTTGCTACAGCTTTTGCAGTAGCCAGAAAAGAAATGCTGCCTGTAGTAGAAGATTTTGCCCAGACTGTAGGAAGCAAAATAGAGGTAGCCCAGTATGCCTTACCGGGGACAGGTGAACTGGCAATTAATTGCATCAATTCCCTTAAGGATAATTCAGCTGTTTTGCTGACAAACCACGGTGTAGTTGCCACAGGCAGTTCCCTGGAGGAGGCTCTTTTAATGTGCCGGCTGATAGAAAAAAATGCTCAGATTAGTATTTATGCATCTATGCTGGGAGGTCCTTATATAATAAAAGAAGAAAAAGTAAAAGAACTGAGAAGGTACTATCTGGAACAGTATGGTCAAAAATAAGCACCACGAAACAGGCAAGAAAATAATGTCAGGAGGCAATCATTAAAAATTATGAATAAAATAAGGATAAAAAACTGCCAGATATTAACTATGGATAATAACAGGGAGATAATTCCAGAAGGGGAAATAGTTATAGAAAAGGACAGCATTTCCTACACAGGTGAGGTAAGGGAAAGTATAGATGAAAAGGACTTTACCAGGGTTATTGATGCAAAAGGCCATGTTTGCCTGCCGGGATTCATCAACACTCACACACATGCTGCCATGACTCTTTTTAGAGGTTTTGCCGATGACCTGCCCCTTATGACCTGGCTGGAGAATAAAATCTGGCCCCTGGAAGACAACCTGACAGGAGAAGATGTTTACTGGGGCACCCTTCTCTCTGCACTGGAAATGATTAAGTCCGGAACCACAACCTTCAATGATATGTATTTTTTTATGGAGGATATGGCGGAAGCTGTAGGGGAAAGCGGCATCCGGGCGGTTTTAGCCAGGGGTTTAATAGGCCTGGAAGGGAAAGGGGAAAAAGGCCTTGAGGAGACCCGGGAGTTTATTGACAAATGGCATAATGCCTTCCATGGCAGGCTTAAGGCTATGCT
>CAYYWR010000161.1:0-4506 GCA_964474145.1 uncultured Syntrophomonadaceae bacterium | reverse complement strand
CAAGTTCAATATTTGTGTGATATGAGCCCATAGCTGCCCCCCGGGCATTATAGAAGTAAAAAATTACGGGGTAGCTGAAATAGACATGAGAGGTTGTATCAGATGTTATTGCTGCCAGGAGCTCTGTCCCCATGAAGCCGTAACTTTAAAAAGAAGATGGGTTTTTAAGTAGGTGGGGTAAGTGAGGCTGTCCGAAGTGGGTGGGGACAATGCCCCCAATTTGGGCAGGAAATTGTTTCTTGTTAAATCAAGGGATGGATTTGATGCAGATTATTATCAGTAATATGATGTTTAGAATAAGGGAACAGAGGAGAAAGCAGGGGGCATAGCTGTATGAATTGCAAATACATAAAATACCTCCGGGGAAAGTTTATCTTCCGCACGGTCATTTTTCTGGTGACTTTCGGCCTGGCAGTATATGACCTGGAGGCTTTAAAGGGAATCCTGTATTACGACATTTTTTATTTTAAAACCTTTCATCTGATATGGATTTTCCTCATGGTAGAGATGCTTCAAGTTTTTATTCCTGTATTAAACAAGAGGGTTTCCTGTGGTAAGGGCTTTGCCAGGCATTACAGGGAAACCTCCAGGGATTATGATAAAAAAGCACTGCAGAATCATACAAGAAAATATAACCGTCGTGCGGGGTGGGCTGGACTCTTGTGGTTGATGCTCCTTTTGGTCACTGGCATACTGTACCGGACCGGGGTCATAAATGTTACAGGGATACACTTGATAGTAGTTTTCTTGTATTTCAGTGACGAGTTTTGCATCAATATCTGGTGTCCTTTCAGGGCCTGGATTGTGCGCAGCAAGTGCTGTAATGCCTGCCGAATATATAATTGGGGTCATATGATGATTTTTTCCCCATACATCTATGTCTTTTCCTTCTGGACTTACAGCCTGCTGATCCTGGCCCTGTTAATATTTCTCCAGTGGGAGTTCCTGCACTTCAAGTATCCCCAGCGGTTTTGGGAAGTATCCAATGTTAACTTGCAGTGCAGCAGCTGCCGAACTGCCGGGATGTAAAGTTCGGCAAGTAAGTTAGATGTTGTTTTAGATGTCTAGATGTCTTCATGTTGCCGGCCACCGAATATTAATCATTTTACTTGTTTTGCTGCAAATTCTTTGTTTTTGCCTGTTATTTTAATTAAAGGGCTTCAGGGGTTCTCCGATATACTCATGTCCCGCTAGGGTTTCCCTTACCTCCCCTTCTATCATAATCTGGACTGCATCAACTTCATCCAGCTGGGCCAGGGTATTTACCATGGAATAAACCGCTACCTGTTCCCCTTCGTGTCCGTATGAGCCGGAAACTTCACTGGAAAGGTTAACGTATGCAATATTATCTTCAACTTTAATATCCAGAAGTCTTGTATCTTCAGGAATAGCCCTGATGAGCTCATCCCCTTGGGGGCCTTCAAGCCATTCATTCATTATACTTTTCGGCGTTGGGTCGGCTAATTCTCGGGTTTCCTGGCCTATTATAAAACGGGTTCCTGTGTCTTCCATGAAGTACAGGGTTACTTCTTCTATTTCCATTTCATCTTCTTCCCCGTCCGGCTCTTCTTCCAGGTCATTTTCCAGGCCATTACCAGGCACAGGCAAGTCATTATCATTTTCTACTTCCCGTGTGCACCCGGCTACTGCCAGAGCCATAAGTAAAAAAGCCGCCAGTAAAAACACCATAATTTTTTTCTTTTGCATTACTACTTACCCCTCTCATTAATTTAAGATGATTTTTTTACTCCCTTTTTCACTTCTTTTTTTACTCCCTTAATGTTCCTTATGATATCAACAAAACAAAAATAGTCCCAAGTTAATTTTATCATGGCTTGTGGGAAATATAAATACCTATTCTACAGCCTATTCTAAAAATGTCCTGGGGAAACTTTTTTATTTCTTCCTTTATAGCTATATCAGTAACTACTTTATCTCTTTAGTGGCTACATCAGTAACTACCTGGGCAACCAGGTAGATAAACTATTATAGTGAAAATAATTGACTGATGGAGAAAACATTTTTATAATTATATCGTCTTGATTAATATAAGGCGGGTATCTTTAATAAGGGAGATATCTTTAACCAGCAAATTTCACCTTAGTATGTTATTATGTATTATTTATTATGTATTATAGTATTGAGGAGATGAAAAAATGTTAAATAGTAATAGATTATTTAAAGTTATGGCTGTAGTTTTTGTAGTATCATTGCTGTTGCTGGGTCTTTTTTCGGTGAACTGGGCCAGCACGGAAATGTATGGAGATACATATGTGAGCACTTCGGTTGTGGGGGAAGCACAGCCAGAGACGTGGGGTCGTATTGGGCTACATTCTGCTTACAGCTTTCTACCCCCGGGGGAAGAAGCATACTTTATGGAAAGGCTGGCTGCCTATCTGGAAGAAAGAGGAGTGGGGGAGGCAGTTATACTCCCCTCTTTTATAGACCTGGAAAAGGCTGGAGAAGAGCTGGATGCTGTATTCATGGCTTTTTTTGATGGGGAGACCAGGGGGTGGCGTTTGAGCCGCCGGGGTTCTTCTGTAGTGAATGCTTATTTTCTTCCCTTTAAAGAAACAAGTATATACTCCCTGCATTATGGGGCTACCGCTGAGGGCACAAGCCGGGGATGGTTAAGCAAGTCAAATTTTTCCCACCGTCTTTTGGACTTTACGGCTGACGAAACAGCTAAAAAACTGATAGAAGGGCTGGATCCGCTTCCTTCGTCCCTGGGGAGGAGTGATATCCTTTACCTGGAGGAAAATGTTGCCAGCCTGCCCTCCTCCATAGCCGGTATACTTCCTGCTGACGGCGAATTATCTTCCTTTGTATCCCAGGGGGATAGCTTCATGCTGGGCTTTGTTACAAAAGAGGAGGAACTGGAATCCTTTTTATCTGTAAAATTGAAAGAGCTACTGTCTCTTAAGCAGCAAATGGAATGGGTAAATGCCAGTGGTGGACGCCGGAAAACCACCTTTATTTCCAGGGAAGATTATCCCCTTTATGAAGTTGAAGTGTTTTACTCTTATCTGGAGGAAATGCCGGCTGAACAGCATTATTCAGGGCGTCATACCTCTGACCCCGGCCATCTCAGGATGGTTACGTTAAAAAAACGTCCTGCCATGTATTCTTATGAAGAAAAGGGCAATACATTGTAAGACTGTTAAATTGTGTAGATAGCCTTATCTGTGGATATATGGAATGTTTTACAAAAATATGGGTGCGCCTTGTGTGATTCTTGTGTGATTTTACTGGCAATCCTCGTAACATATGGGAATGCCTAACCCTCTGGCCGTTAGTTCATTGAGGGCAAATAAGTCATCCCTGTTTACATCTGCAACAGATTTTTTTCCCATGGATCTAATTCCTTCCACAATCTCCTCATTACAGGCAGTTAAAAACTTATAAAGGTGTTTTGCGCCCATTGAAGCATTAAATTTGCGCCGGTCTTTCCCTGAATACCATACCAGCTGGGTAACAGGTTCATATGGCAGTGTTTTCAAAAACTGAAGGTGGGATATGGCAAAAAGGCTTATAGACCCCATGTAAACGGCGTCAGCACCCAGGGCCAGGGCCTTCAATACATCTCCCGGCGTGCGCATTTTCCCCAGGGCCAATAAAGAAACCTTTTTATGAAGGTTTTTTTCCCTGAGGAATTCAGCAGCTCTGTTTATGGCAAAGATGGCAGGGACACCACTATCATCCTGCAAGATAGGGGCAGAGCCCTTGGTAGCGCATTCCGCACCTTCTACGGCGATGAAATCTACACCTCCTGCTACCACCAGCTCCAGGTCCCGCTCCAGGTATTTTCCTGCGGCTATTTTAACACCTATTGGTATATCACCGGCTATGTCTTTGAGTCTTCTTATGAGAACAGGCAGATCCGAAGGATGGTTGATCTCCGGTTGTCTGGAATTAGTAACGGCATCCTGCCCTGGTTGCAGGCCATAGCTTTTGCGAAGCTTAGCGTCAATCATGTTGCTTGTCAATTTGTGCCCGACACCACCAATAGCACCCTGCCCAAACTGAATTTCGATTGCATCCACCTGTTTTATTATTTCGGAGGTTTTATTCCATGTTCCCCGGTTATAGTGAAGTATATATTTTTTGGCTGCCTTGTGCTCTGATTTTAGAAACGGCCCTTCTCCATTATTGATAGCGGTGCCAGCCATGGCGGAACCTTTGGCCAGGGCGATTTTAGCACCTTCCGAAAGGGCAGCACCATAAGCCATGGGGGCGATTAGCATGGGTATATCAACTTCCAAAGGCTTACTGCAGCGTGGGCCGATTACTACTTTGGTGTTTACGGGTGTTTCCAGAGGTGTGGGCATGGTATGGAGTTGAGCTATATTAAACATGAGCTGGTCCCAGTTGGGGAATACTTTAGGTGACCCCAGTGGTCTGTGAATGACCTTTCCCTCCTGGGCCCTTAAGTTTGTCTCCACAATAACTTGAGGCGTGGAGCGAATACTGGAAGATACATTTTCCCACAAATTCTCATCGTACAAG
>CAYYWR010000160.1:0-4598 GCA_964474145.1 uncultured Syntrophomonadaceae bacterium | reverse complement strand
AGAAAAGTGCTGGCCATCCCCTTTCTCCCCTTTTCCAGGAAGTCTATCATATTGGAATGAGTTCCTAAAGCTACTATCAGATCTGCCCCCTTTTCATAGGCCAGCAGCATGGCTATATCCTCACTGGTGCCCGGCGCAGAAAAAGTCTTAGAGGACAGCCCCAGTCCCTTTATCCTCTCCATTCCCGGGGCCCTGCCATCAGGATAAGCGTGAACTATTAATTCTGCTTCACTTTGTAAAGCTTCATCGCTTACACTATCCATATCACCAATAATAATATCCGGTTTAAAACCAAATTCCCTTATAGCATCTGCCCCCCCATCAACACAAATAATTACCGGCTTTACTTCTTTTATATAAGAAGTAATGGTTTTCAGGTCCTCCTTATACTTCTGCCCCCTGACCACTACCAGAACATGCCTGCCCTCTACAGGGGTATCAATGACGGGAATTTTTATCTTGCCTGTAATCAGCGTTTTTTCCTTCTGTGCATACTGCAGTGTGTTTTGCACAAATTTGCCCAGCTCTTCATCCAGGTTTTCATAGGTGGAGTTAATTTTCTCCTCTATTTTTTGGGCGTCAAGCACTTCCCCAGAACCTATTTTCTCCCGGCCTCTATAAATAATGCCCCTACATATTTCAATTTCCTCCCCCTCCCGGATTTTCTCCCACAAGTCTTTATTTGCCTCATCTATTAGAAGTGCCCCGGAATCCACAAGAATCCCGGGTCCCAGGTTGGGATACTTACCGCTAATAGAGGGACTCAAGTTTATTACCCCTTTAATTTTTTTTTGGGCCAGTGAATATCCGGCAACTTCATCAATATCCTTATGGTCTATTAATGCTATTTCCCCGGGACCAATTCTTTTAACCAGGTCCTTTGTTTTTTTATCCTTTTTTATAATTCCTTTAACCTGTGAATTTTTCTGTGATTTTTTTTTATCTCTGACAATTTTTACACCTCAGTAGTATTATGGTTTTTCCCTTTATTTATTATGTGTTATTTTTTGAATTCTAAAACCAAACAAAAAAAGATATGCTTTTTACACATATCTTTTTTTAAGTATCAGCTTAGCTTGATACTAAATTTTAGCTTTCAAATTGATAAATCCTGATTCTAAGGAAGCAGCTAACTCACCTTGGTTCTCAATCTTAGCTTGTCGGCAACCAGGGCAATAAATTCAGAATTAGTAGGCTTTCCTCTTTCAGTATTGATAGTATATCCAAAAAACTTTTTTATGGTTTCTACATTATTTCGAGACCAGGCAACTTCTATAGCATGCCTTATAGCCCTTTCCACTCTACTGGGTGTTGTGCCATACTTTTCAGCGATACGGGGATACAGGACTTTAGTAATTGCCCCCAGGATCTCTATTTCCTGTATAACCATTACAATAGCTTCCCTCAAGTACAAATATCCCTTTATGTGAGCAGGTATCCCTATCTCATGTATTATATTTGTGATCTCTGTTTCCAAATTGTTGGAACTAATGGCGGTCTTTTTCTCCACATACTGTCTCTTGATATTATTAAAGCTGCTGCTAAAGCCGCTGGTGCCAACATCACTTCCACCATTGTAATTATTTAACTGCCTTATCCTGTCACATAATAACTCCATATTAAATGGCTTTAGAATATAATAGCTGGCACCCAGCTCAACGGCCCTCTGGGTTATGTTTTCATGGCCAAAGGCAGTTAGCATTATGATTTGTGGCTTTTCTTCTATGTCAAGGTGCGGCAATTGTTCAAGTACTCCCAGACCATCTAAATAAGGCATTATGATATCAAGTAGCAACAAGTCTGGCTGAGTTTCTTCTACCATTTTTAGAGCTTCCTTTCCGTTATATGCCCGGGCAAGCACCTCCAGGTCCGGCTGTTCTTCTAAATAACTTGCCAGTAACTCATTAAAATCACGATTATCGTCGGCAATTAGTACTCTCAAAAATAACACTCCTTTTATATTTTTTACTGCCTTTTTCCTGCTTTTAATAATTATTCGACATTTGGAAGTATATACCTTTAAAAAATCATAAAAAAAATAAAAAATTTTAAATTTTTTATTTTCATTGATTGCAGGTATATATATATTTCTATATATAATCGTTAAAAAAATGGCTTTAAAAAATCAACTTGGAGTTGAGTTTTATTCGGATATTTTATCTGGATTAGAGATCTCTGATTCAAGAAACATCCATTCTATAAAAATACCGTAGCCCTTGGCAGGTTCATTAACAAAAACATGGGTTACAGCGCCGATAATATTGTCATCCTGGATTATGGGACTTCCGCTCATTCCCTGTATAATGCCCCCTGTTTTTGCTAACAACCTTTCGTCGGTTACTTTAATAATAAAACCTTTGTTGGTTGGTGAAGTTTTATCGACTATTCTTTGAATTTGGATATCAAACTTTTCTACATTATCTCCTCTTATGACGGTTAATATTTCCGCAGGTCCCGTCTTTACATCACTGCTCAGTCCTATGGGCACAGGTTCATCATAGATATTATTTTTATTTTCCATTTTTTCCAGAGTGCCATATATTCCTAATTCTGTATTTTTTTCAATACTGCCTATTATATCTTTTTGTTCTATGAAGACTCCCGTTTTTTCGCCCGGGTGTCCCCGCTGGGCTTCATTAATACCAACTATACTGGCTTTAACAATTTCACCCTGGCTTATATCTATGGCTTTGTTGGTATCTATATCCACTATTACATGGCCAAGGGCTCCATATCTGCTGGTAGCAGGGTCAATAAAGGTTAGAGTTCCTACCCCAGCAGCAGTATCTCTGATAAATAAGCCTATGCGGTAGCTATTAGTCTCCAGACAGTAAGAAGGGGTAACTTGTTTTTCAATAACATTTTCATCTCTTTTAACTGTGAATTTTACAGCACTTCCCCTGCTGCCTTTTTCATCAATTAACTGGGCTGCCTCATCTACTCCTTCAACTTTTGTATTATTAATGGCTATAATTGAATCGCCCTTTTTAATACCACCTTCCTTTGCCGGGTAAGCTCCATCTACTTTGTTATGGCCAACAACGATAACACCATCAGATGTCAGTTTTATGCCTACAGACTGCCCGCCGGGATACAGCTTTTTTTCCGGAAGAACATTAACGGTAAGCTGTCTTACCGGAATCAGTCCAAACAGCTTGATATCCAGGCTAACTTTACCCAGGCTGGTAGCCTTTACAGCCAGTGGATTTCTCAAACTCACTTTTCTACTATCCCGGTCATCAATCAGTCTACCATTTATTTTTAGAATACCTTCCTGGTCACAACTTATTTCAGCTTCAAAGGGAAAGGGTAAGTTTACATAATGCTCTTTTCCCTGGATTATTTGAAGATTTTGTGAATAGTTATACCATAAAAGCAAAGGCACTATTAATGATATAACTAAACTAATAATAAGGATTTTAAAACAAATCCTTGTTATTTTCAATAAAATTCACACTCCTTAATTAAATTATTTAAAAAATCACCTCCGCCATTGATTTTTTTGATTTTTTTCAGTAACCTTAAGTTAACCTGAAATATTTTTTTTATGCGAGCCAGTTTACATAATAGTCAATGTTAAATCTGGCACATAAAACATAAAAAAAGATGGCTCTATTACCATCTTTTTTAAAATCTTATTCAAATTTTTAAGTATCTGCTCAGCCCACTGCCCTTTCCGGTTTTATAACTTGTGCCTGGTAATGTTAATTGCTATTTTTGAAGTTGCAGGCTTTTTGAATCATTTCTTCAGCGTGCCTCATGGTTAACTCTGTTACTTCAGACCCGCTAACCATTCTGGAGATTTCCATTTTTCTTTCTTCGTCAGATAACTTTTTAACATCAGTATAGGTTCGGCCTTCCTGGATATTTTTTGTAATCCCGTAGTGACTGTCGGCCATGCTGGCTATTTGGGGTGAATGGGTGACACAAATAACCTGCCTGTGCCGTGCCACCAGAAAGAGCTTTTCCCCTACTGCCTGTAAAGCGGTGCCCCCAATGCCAGCATCTACTTCATCAAATATTATAGTAGGAATTTCATCCGCCTGGGCCAGCACTGACCGCAGGGCCAGCATTATTCTGGACATTTCTCCCCCCGAAGCTATTTTAGAAAGAGATTTAAGGGGTTCCCCCGGATTGGCCGAGAATAAGTATTCCACCTCGTCAATGCCTCCTGTGGTGTATCTGTCCCTGATTTTAAAGTCTACAACAAAGTGGGATTCCTGCATTTCCAGTTCCTTTAAGATTTGGGAAATGCTGTTTTCCAAAAAAACTCCTTCCTTTTTTCTAGTTTCAGACAATTCTTTTGATAACAAGCCCATGGCCTCTTCTATACCCTTTATTTTTTCCTGCAGCTTATCTATGGTCTCCTCACTTTCAATTAAACGCTTTATTTCCTTTTCCAGCTTTTCACCATAACTTAATACTTCATTAATATCAGCGCCGTACTTTCTCTTGAGGCTGTTTATTAACTCTAACCTGGAATGTATCTCATCTAATCTTTCCGGCTCAAAGGAGAGCCTGTCCAGATAACTGGATAACTCAAAACTGGTATCGGTTAAGATGGTTATGGCCTCCTGGACAACCTCCAGGCCAGAACT
>CAYYWR010000159.1:0-4600 GCA_964474145.1 uncultured Syntrophomonadaceae bacterium | reverse complement strand
TACAACTATATTGTATCAGGGGTGATATGGTTTCATGAAAAAAATTGACTGGCGCTTATATGTTATTACGGATGCTTCTTTATCCAGGGGACGTTCCCATAGTGAAGCGGCAGCCCTGGCCCTGGAGGGGGGTGCCGGAGTAATACAGTTGAGGGATAAAGAGCTTCCTGCGGGGAGACTGATTGAGGAGGGGAGGAAAATCGCGGCCCTTGCCAGAGAAAAGGAGGCCCTCTTTATTGTAAATGACCGACTGGATGTGGCCATGGCCCTCAGGGCAGAGGGCGTTCACCTGGGACAGGAAGATTTGCCCCTGTCTCTGGCCCGGAAAGTTGCAGGCCCGGAAATGATTATAGGGGCTACGGTAAGGAGTCCAGAGCAGGCCCGCCTGGCCCAGGAGGCGGGGGCAGACTATTTGGGAGCAGGGGCAGTTTTCCCCTCTACTACCAAAAGCTCAGCACCTGTCATTGGACTGGATAATCTCCGGGAAATAAAAAAAGCAGTTTCTATTCCTGTAGTGGCTATTGGAGGTATAAGTATGGAAAATATCTCCCGGGTTATGGAGGTGGGAGCTGACGGAGCAGCTATAGTCTCGGCAGTAGTTGGAGCTCAGGATATCAGGGGGCAGGCTCGGAAATTTAAATTGATCTGGCAAGATCTGCAGGGGTGAAAAGCTGAAATATTTGAAAATTCCGAAAATATGTTGACCTATCCCGGGAAAAAAAATATAATATCACTATAGCCTGGCGAGAGAAAGGGGTATATCGTTGCTATAACCATAATATAAAATGTTAGGGGTGCTGGTGTGAGCTTGAGTTATGCTGAACTTATATTAAGATTAATAATAGCTGCCCTTGTGGGAGGGCTGGTGGGTTTTGAAAGGGAAAGGCATAACCGGCCGGCGGGCTTTCGCACTCATATACTTGTTTGTGTGGGCTGTGCCCTGATCATGCTTATTTCCACCTATGCCTTTGCCGGCGAGCTGGGGGAAATAGGCAAAGGAGCTGACCCCACCAGGATTGCCTCCCACGCTATAAGCGGGATAGGTTTTCTGGGGGCAGGCACTATTTTGCGCCACGGTAATACCATCAGAGGTTTGACCACAGCGGCCAGTTTATGGGTGGTTGCAGTTATAGGCCTGGCCGTGGGCAGTGGATTTTATATAGGGGCATTGGTGACTGCTGCCATACTCC
This sequence comes from uncultured Syntrophomonadaceae bacterium, assembly GCA_964474145.1. GTDB lineage: Bacteria > Bacillota > Dethiobacteria > SKNC01 > SKNC01 > PWHX01. Next base: position 3,410 of record CAYYWR010000159.1, on the reverse strand, counting down.
TGGTTAGCCTTTATACCTTGAAGCATTTAGAGGGCTACCTGGCTAAAAAGCATCGTTTAAAGGAGCTCTATATTTTAGCTGTAGATAAGCCAGGGCTTCTGGGGAGAATAGGGGCGGCTTTTGGTGAGCTCAATATAAATATAACCCACCTGGATATGAGTGAGGCAGAGTATCTGGAGGCCTATAAAAAAGAGGTTATTTCCCTGTCTCTCTTGCTAAAAGTTCCGCCTGGGTTTGAAGGAACAGAACTATTTCAGAAAATAATACAGATAAATGAAGTTCTGGAAATGACCTGGGATGGTGAGGCCATAGATAGCAAGCTTTTTCCTTTTTACCGGCACGAAAACTCTACTGTAGGAAGCGGCTCCTGAAAAGCATCTCAAGGAAACCAATATAAGGCAAACCAATTTTATAGTAAGCGAAAGGGCGCCCCGGGTGTCTTTTTGTTTTTCAGGGCAGTCACATGAATAATCTTTTGCAAAAGAGATAGGGGTCAAATTCTAATAGATTTAGCATTAGAAAGAAATAATATGATTAAATAGCCTTAAAGAAAGAAATAGAAGGAAATATTGTCCTTGAAATAATTAAAAAATAATATATTATAGAATACAAAAGGTCAAAGAAGGTCAAACTATCGGAGAGGAGGGGTTGGTATTTCTAATTTAGCTGACTGTATAGAATATTATTTAAAACAGTTGCTAGATCTCTCTTCCAGGGATTACATTCTTATTCAGCGGGGGGAATTAGCTGTAAAATTTAGTTGTGTTCCTTCTCAGATAAACTATGTTCTCTCAACCAGGTTTACTCCCGATAAAGGTTTTTTAGTAGAAAGTCGACGGGGTGGCGGAGGCCATATCCGGATAACCAGGATAAGTCCGTTGAAATATAGCAATCTATCAGATATTATAAGAGAGCTGCAGGGTAAAAGTTTAGGCACAGAACAGGTGTTGAATATAGCAGCACATCTATATAAGGAGAAAATTATAACCAGACGGGAAGCAAAAATGATGGAAGCAGCTTTTAAAGAATTAGATGTGCTCCCCAAAAACTCTGACTCCGCAGACTTAAAAAAGCAGCTTTTATTAAAGATGATAGAAGCTGTCATAACAGATAAATGAATTAGATATGGTGATAACTAGAAGCGCTATAGGAGGTATATGGTTATGCTATGCCAGGAATGTAATAAGGCACCAGCTACGGTGCATCTTACCAGGATAGTTAAGGATAAAAAGACGGAGGTTCATCTTTGTCAGCAGTGTGCTAGCGAAAAAGGGGAATTGGAATTTGCCTTCGAGCACAAGTTTCCCATACACCATTTTTTTGCCGGCATGCTTGATTTTGATGGGCTTGAAACACCTGTAGGAATACCCGGCACAACCAAGATTCAGTGTAACAATTGTGGCTTGACTTATGCCCAGTTCAGCCAGATAGGTCGGCTGGGGTGCAGTGATTGTTACGGGTCCTTTGGAGATAAGCTAGGCTCTCTTCTCAGAAGAATACACGGCAGCACCCGTCATACAGGAAAGGTTCCCCAGCGCTCCGGGTCGGCCATAAAGGTAAAAAAAGAGTTGGAACAGCTTCGCAAGGAGATGCAGCAGAAAATAGCTGATGAAGAATTTGAAGAGGCTGCCAGGATTCGGGACCAAATCCGGGTCCTGGAAAAGGAAAGCGATACAAAGGGCGGGGGGGATTAAAGGTGTCTCAAGAAAAGTTTTGGGAGAATAATTTAAGTAAATGGATGGAGGGTACCGGACCGGACTCGGAGATAGTTTTGACCAGCAGGATTCGTCTGGCGAGAAATATTAAAAATATTCCTTTTCCTTACCTGGCTTCCGATGCCCAAACACAAAATATTTTCAATCAGGTAAACGGGGTGATTGATAATCACGGCGAGGATTTTAACGGCTTTGCTGGTGTGAAATTGCAGGAATTGCCATCCCTGGAAAGACAGCTATGTGTTGAAAAGCATATTATCAGCCCGCAGATGGCTAAGGATATAAGGAACAGTTTTGTTCTGCTTCGTAATGACGAAGCTGTAAGCATAATGATAAATGAAGAAGACCATATAAGGATCCAGTGCCTTTTTCCGGGGCTGCAGCTGGAGGGGGCCTGGAACCTGGCGGATAATATAGATGATATAATAGAATCAGACCTGGATTATGCTTTCAATGAAGAGCTGGGTTATTTGACTGCCTGTCCCACCAATTTGGGCACCGGTATAAGGGCATCTTTAATGATGCATCTGCCGGGATTGGTTATAACAAAACAAATAAACCGCATTTTATCTGCGCTGTCTCAAGTGGGGTTGGTAGTAAGAGGTCTTTACGGTGAAGGCACAGAAGTTATAGGCAATATAGTTCAGATTTCTAACCAGATTACCCTGGGTCAAAACGAAAAAGAAATTATTCGCAATCTTTATGTTGTTGCCAGGCAACTTATAGATCAGGAGGAGGAGGCAAGACAGACACTTCTTAACGAAGGAAGGGAGGGCCTGGCTGACCGGGCTGGCAGGGCCCTGGGGATACTATCCAATGCCAGAATTGTCAGCTCCCAGGAGGCAATGCAGCTTCTTTCTGACCTGCGGCTTGGAGTGGATTTAGGCTTGATAGATTTAGACAGCAAAATAATAAACTATCTGTTGGTAGCCATAAGGCCTGCTCATTTACAGAAAATAGAGAATAAGGAGCTGGATGCGCAAGAAAGAGATATTTGCAGGGCAACCCTAATAAGGGAAAAGCTTGGGGAGAGTAAGTAATTATAAGTAATTACAAGTAATTATAAGTTGATACACAATTTTGAACGTGAGGTGAAATTAATGTTTATGTTTGGTCGATTTACGGAAAGAGCACAAAAGGTCTTGTTTTTAGCCCAGGAAGAAGCAAAAAGGCTTAATCATAACTTTGTAGGTACAGAGCACCTGCTTTTGGGCCTGGCCCGGGAGGGGGACGGTATTGCTGCCAGGGCTTTACAGAAGCTGGGCATAGACTTGGCAAAGGTACGCCAGGAAGTAGAAAAAATGATAGGTAAGGGCGATAAACCTGTTCTGCAGAGCATCAGCTACACTCCCAGGGCCAAAAAAGTTATTGAACTGGCCATCGAGGAAGGAAGAAATTTAGGTCATAACTATGTAGGTACAGAGCATTTACTCCTGGGCTTAATCCGGGAGGGAGAAGGAATTGCTGCCAAAGTGCTTTCTAACCTTGGGGTAGATCTCAAGAGGGCCCGGGTTCAGGTGATTCATCTCCTGGGTGGAGATGCCGGGGGGATGTCTGCAGGTAGTGAGAAGGGAAGCAAAACTCCTACCGTAGATACTTTCGGGAAAGATTTGACCAGTCTGGCCCGGGAGGGTAAGCTGGACCCTGTGGTTGGCAGAGATTTGGAAATTGAAAGGGTTATTCAGGTCCTGAGCA
>CAYYWR010000158.1:0-4621 GCA_964474145.1 uncultured Syntrophomonadaceae bacterium | reverse complement strand
TGAGCCAACATGAGTCACGAGATTCGTACTCCCATGAACGTTATTATTGGTATGTCCGAGTTATTGCATGATACTGAATTGAAGGCAGAGCAGCAGGAATATGCCGGCATGATTAAGGATTCGGCCAACTCACTTCTGACCATTATTAATGATATTCTGGATTTTTCCAAAATTGAGGCGGGCCGGCTTGAGCTGGAAAGGAGCTCTTTTAATATTAATTCACTGGTGGAAAAAACAGTTTCTCCCCTTGCAATCCGAGCCCATGCCAGAGGACTGGAACTTCTCTTTTATATTAAAGAAAATGTGCCCCGTGTTCTTGTAGGAGATCCTAATCGTCTCAGGCAAGTTCTTATAAATCTTCTGGGCAACGCCATAAAATTTACGGAGAAGGGGGAAGTATTGCTGACTGTAGAAAAAGATGAGGGGCCATACCTTCGCTTTTTAGTCAGGGATACCGGTCCCGGTATTCCTGAAGACAAACATGGGTTGCTTTTCCAGAGTTTCAGTCAGGTGGATAGTTCCAGCACCCGAAAGCATGGGGGAACAGGCCTGGGCCTGGCTATTTCCAAAAAGCTTGTGGAACTAATGGGCGGCACTATTGGTTTAATCAGCACTTCAGAAGATGGAAGCACCTTTAGCTTTACGATACCCTTAGAAGAGCCAGAGGAGACAGATGGCCTGGAGGAGAGGGAAACTGCTCCCACCCTTTCAGAAATAGAAGGTCTCAATGTTTTAGTAATTGACGACAACAGGGCCAACCGCATGATAATGAAGGAAATGCTTAACAGATGGGGCCTCAGGGTTGAGACAGCCTCCGGTGGAAAGGAGGGCCTGGAAATGTTACGGGCTGCTGTACGGCAGGGCAGTTCCTTTGACCTGGTGCTGCTGGATCAGCAGATGCCTATCCTGGACGGGTTCCAGGTAGCCGAAAAAGTTAGGGGTGAAAAGAATCTTCAGAGCCTTCTCATGATGATGGTTTCCTCGGTAGACATGCAGCAAAGCGCTGATCGCTGCCGGGAAACAGGGCTGGATGGCTATATGGTAAAGCCGGTTAAACAATCGGACCTTTTGAACAAAATTTATCAAATTCTAAACCAGAAAAAACAACAGGTTACAAATAAATGTTTAGAAACTAATGTGGTTACTGATATTAATGCTGATGCGGATTTTAAGTCAAGGGAGAATAGCACGTTGCAGATTCTTTTAGTGGAAGACAAGCCCATGAACCGGAAGCTGGCCACTGTCCTTCTGGAGAAAAAGGGATGGTCTGTCACTTCTGCTCATAACGGGCGGGAAGCTTTGGATTTGCTAGCCTCTAATACTTTTGACCTTGTTCTCATGGATGTTCAGATGCCGGAAATGGATGGGCTGGAAGCTACCCGGCAGATTCGTGCCCTGGAAGAGAAGACAGGGGGGCATATTCCCATCATTGCCATGACTGCACATGCCATGAAGAGGGACCGGGAAAAGTGTCTGGAGGCAGGAATGGATGGATATGTTTCCAAGCCTATCAATTCTGATGAACTATACCTGGCTGTGGAGGAGGCAGCTTACCCGGAACAGGCCCATTCCCGCTCCAGGCCGGAAAAACCTTCTTCATCTGCTACGGCTCAGGAAGATATGATTCAGGAGGCTGCTTCCATGCTCAAGGCCCTTGGCGGAAACAAGAAATTGCTTGGGGAAATGGTAGAGCTGTTGCAGGAAGAAGCGTCCCGGGACCTGGTTCAGCTACAAAAGCTTTTAGCTAAACAGGACAGTTCCAACGCTGCCCTGGTAGCCCACGGCCTCAAGGGTCAGTTGGGAAATCTGGGGATGGAAAAAGCCTTTACCATGGTAAAGGATATGGAAATGTCCCTGCAGGCAAAAAATCTGAAAGAGGCTTCTTTTTACCTGGAGAAATTACAAGAGGAGCTAAAGAAGCTGGAGATCTTTTTCGAACAAAAGGGTTGGCAGGAAATGCTATAGGCAATATTTTTAAGATCATTTAGTTAATTTAGCAGGAATTACTTCTTCTTTGTAGAAAAGTTATCTATAAGTGAATATCTATAAGTGAATATGTACAAGTGAATATGTTGATGCACCGGGTGCCTTATGCATTAATTTAGGCAGAGGGTAACAGGGAACCAGGTGAAAGTCCTGGGCGGTCGCGCCACTGTAAACGGGGAGCAGAGTTTTTTTTGAAACCTAAAGCCACTAGGCTTTTATAAGTTTGGGAAGGCAGAAACCTGCATTGAGCCGTAAGCCAGGAGACCTACCCGCTGCATTGCACTATTAACTTCTTCGCAGGAAAGGAGGAGTGCTTAACATGAGGGACTTATGCCTTTTAAAGCATGTAAAGTAACTCCAGTTTTTCTTCAGGGAAGAGCTGGAGTTTTATTTGTTTTAAGTTTTTAAAGTAAGCTTTATAATCTGCGAAATACAAAATTATAAAATAAATATAGTTGGGGCATTACTGCTGGATATAAAGATTTGAATTTTAGCACAAGCAATAGTTGTAATTGTGGCTAGATTTGGGATTTTAATCTGAATGGGGTGAACCAGTTTGGCTCAAGAGAATTAGGAAAACGTGGTTTTGAGTGAGAAGGAAAAAAACCTTGTTCGCCTGATTAGAAACATTGAGTATGGTGAAATAAAGGTAATAATTCAGGACAAGGCACCTATCAGGGTTGAAGAATTAAAAAAATCAATTAAATTATAGTTTTTTGCTGACTGGAAAGCCAGAGGCGCTGCTTAGAGATAAATGTAGCCTTTGGTTTTTTTAATTTACCGGAAAATAATAAAGAAATAATCGAATTAAAATAATGGAGGAGATTAAATTGATGAAACCCCTTGTAAAAAAAAGGGCCTTGAGAAACTGCCTGGCCTGGTTTTTAAGCCTTTTTATGATGTTATCCATAGTAGGGACAATACCGGTTGCGGCAGAGAATAATGAAGCAAAAGTGGATATTGATGAAGCAATAGCCAAAACCGTTTCCTGGTATCAGGAAAATCACAACCCTCCCGGTTCCTGGGAAGGGATGCCGGCCCTCTGGGGCGCGGGGGAAGACTTAAATGCTGCTCCCTGGGAAGCCACCCAGGACTGGAGGGAGGTAGAACCCGGGTTTGCAGCAGATGCATCAGGTAATGACCACATTCACTATATTTTTAGACTGTTGTCGGTGGAAAAGAATCCTGCAGATATTTGGGAGGGGCGCAACCTCTTTGCGGAGCTGGCCGCCCAGCAGGGAGATAACGGTTCATTTGGCACCCAGATAGGGAGGCATATCTGGGCTATAGTGGTTTTAGATATAGGCAGGGAGCTTGGCGTGGACGTGGGCAGCTGGGATGAAGAAAGCCAGCAAGACGCTGTTAATAACCTGATAACACAGCAGAACAGTGATGGGAGTTTTGCATCTTTTAGCCAGCTGGACCATACGGGTTGGTCCTTAACAGCTCTTTCCAACTATCAGGGGGATGAGCCTGTGGACCAGGCGATATCAGATGCCCTGGTATACTTGAAAGGACGGCAGAAGGATAATGCCGGGTTTGACCCGCCAGACGGGTCCTGGGGGCCTGAGCCGGAGTTCTAATGCTGCAGTGCTTTCTGGGCTGGTAGCAGTGGGAGAAGATGTTCTGGAGGAAGATGGAGATTGGGTAAAAAACGGAAACACCATCATAGATGCCCTTTCACCAGCTTCACCAGAGTCTCCAGAGTCTGAAGACAGGTTAACATCCCGGGAGATGGACCAGGAGGAGCAGTCGGGGGCAGATAGTAAAGCAGTGGGCCTGGACCAGGAGTATTCCAGGGAAGAAGGAGAAAAGAAAGAGGAAGAGGTCCCTTCACCCGTCCATTTGCTTTTTATATTTTGGGCTGCTTATTCTTTTCCCCATGATTTTCAGGCATCCGGCATACCTGGTAAGCATACTGCTGAGCGTGATTATTTTAAATTTTTTCCTGGACAGGGGAAGAAGTTTAATAAAGAGCAGCTGCGCTACATGTTGAAGAATATTTACAAACGTAGCATGGCTTAAACCTGACACTTTTTTACCCCACATCTGCTGCATGCCTTTTAAGTTTAGTTGGATAGAGAGACATTGATTAATTACTATCGTAAAGAGTTTGCAAAGGCCCAGGAACTAAAGGCAAATTACGCTGTATTTCATGTGAGTCATGCACAAATAGAGCATGCTTTTACCTGGGACTTCACTTATAGCGATTGGGACGTGCTGGAGGCTACTGCTGAACTGGTCAATAAAACTTTTGGGGAAGAAGACAAGGGAGTTACACTGCTTTTTGAAAACCTCTGGTGGCCCGGATTGACTTTTACAAACCTCGGGTTGGCTGAAGATTTTTTCAATCTAATTAAATACCCCAGAAAAGGGTTTATGCTGGACATTGGTCACTTAATGATAACTAACCCGGAGCTAAAAGATGAGGAAAGAGCGTGCGTATATATACTGGAAAAAATAGAGGGTTTGGGAGACTTAAAGCATTACATTCAGGGAGTCCACTTGAGCAAATCTTTCCCTGGAGAATACCTTAAGCAGGATCACAGCCTTAAAAGGGAAAAGGTCCAAAAAATGGAGGGTATTTGGGAGCGTTGCATGGAAGTTAGAAATCATGTTTTGCAGATTGATCAGC
>CAYYWR010000157.1:0-4631 GCA_964474145.1 uncultured Syntrophomonadaceae bacterium | reverse complement strand
TGTCTTCCAGATTTTTAACGAACCCGTTAAGTTCAAGCTCCAGGGCCTTTTTTTTGGTCCATTTTCTGTATCCCACTCTCTGCACCTTGCCTTTTACCTTGAGTTGTACGTTCCTTCTGCCTGCAACACTGGAACAAGAACCTTCTTTTGTAAGGAAGAAGCTAGAATAAGCGTCGAAGGGCTTTTTTCTGAACAGATCTACCAGAAGGCGCCCCTCGGCTTCCAGATACATCTCCCCGAGCCAGTGGTCCATTTTTTTGTTAAAGAACCCGTATTCTCCAATGACGGTATGTGCTTCACAGTATACGAGTCCACTGCAGGACTTGATGAAATCAAGCCTGATGAAAGGTACAGGGATTTCCGAGCTAATATGTTCTGTTAGTTGAATGTCCTCCCTGGAAAAGCCCTCCCCCTTGAACAATCTGTTTTCGTATACTCCGGTGCGGAGGTTGTTTCCCTGAGCGTCCCACCAGCAGTGCTTTGCTTCTGGAAAGCGTATAATTTCTCTTATCAGGGGCACTTTGCCGTAAAAGCAGTAGAACTTCAGGTCCCTTCCGGGCAAGGTCTTTTCTTTGTCTTCGCAGATGAGCTCCTCTACGATGAACCTGTCGGCCTTTATCCTGCCGGAGCAAATGTCCTGGGATATCCTCCTCTGCAGCTCGTCTTTGGAGTGCAAGGTCTTTTTTTCGTATACATCCCATATTTCATTATTCCGGACCAGCAAATAGACCCCTTTGGCATTGGAGCCCCTAAAGGGCTTAATAACAGTGCCTGTTTCCAGGGGGAGATCCTTGTGCCCAAAGAATCGTTTCTCCCCGCCGGGTATCTTACCTCCCAGGGACTGGACAAACTTTTGTCCGGTCTTTTTACTGCCAATCCCTCCTCTGCTGGGCCGGGTATCTACCAACTGCCCTCTTCTTGAGCGCAGGTCCATACTTGTCCTGAAGGATGCAGAATTGCTGACCCTTTCGTCTCTTCTTTTGCTCACTGCCTGTGCTCCCTTTTTAAGCGTTTTTTATCGTCGTTATATTCCAATTTCTGAATTAATTATCTGCCTATCCATTAAGCTCAAATATTCCCCTTTAAAAACCTTTGCCTTAACTCAGGCTCAAACTTTTCAATGGCATATCATGGCATCGGGGCACTAATATTTCTCTAAAAATTAATTTTAGATTAACATAAACAACATCTATCTTCTTTCCAAAATTACATTATACATGCTAACAAACTATTATATCCTCAATCGGCCTTTATAATTTTAAAAAGGAAGTTCATCGTCATCATCTTCATCGAAACAAAATAATTCGTCTTGCTTTTCATCTGACTCTGCAATAGCCGCTTCATCTAAAATAACAGGTTTATATCCTTTACCGTATACAAATCTTTTTAATTTATTAGACCATAAGTTCTTGTTTTCTTCTACTTCACTGCTTGAAAATTTAAAAACATCAGCATCTATTATATCTGCATAATGAACTATAGAAGCCTCAACTACTGCTGGTTGCTTAGAAGAGCCCCATTCAAGATATCCATGATGACTGGCGATAATATGAAGTATTAAAGCCTCTTTTTCTTCAGGAAAATAAATGCCATTATCCCGGACCCTCTGAATTGCATTTTTAACTATCATACAACCCTGGATAATATGACCTGTTAAAGCTCCTTCAATAGTATAACTGATACTAGAATCATAAGTATACTCAAGTACCTTCCCTATATCATGCAATAAAGCACCAGTAAATACTAACTCCTGGTCTATATGTGAATATCTGTTACAAAGATTATAGGCATTAATAGTTACATTCAGAGTATGCTCCATAAGCCCACCCAGGTACGCATGATGATACTTCTGCGCTGCTGGAGCATTCTTAAATTTTGTCAAAAAATTACCTTGAAATATTTCATCAATTAAGCAAGCCACCTCTTCAGATGCTAATTCTTTAAATTCTTCCAGCGTATTCTCAAACTCAAATTCAATGTCTTCATAATTACTAGCTTCGGGTAAAAATTCTCTGGGATCATATATCCCGCTTTCTTTAATAATACTTTCTAGTTTTAGCTGGTAATCATTATTAAATACGTTAACTTCACCGATTACCTCGACTACACATTCCTTGTCAATTCTATCATAAGCCTCTTCTCCATTGTCCCACATCTTACATGAAATTGAGCCTGTTTTATTAATTAGCTCAACTTGCAAATATTTCCCGGGCTTGTTTTTAAAAGACTTTAGTTCTTTTTCAATCAGTAACAATTTGCCTTTTACTATATCACCTTTCTGAATTTTCCTTAAATCTATCACAGTTTTTTGACCTGATTACTAAAATCTACATATTCTTTAATAAAATATTATCAATCTACCATTGAATAAAGAAAAGGCGACATATCATAGAAGCTTAATACCATATTTTATCTTAACAGATTTTAGCAACTCAGGTTTACACCTCCTTCAGACTTTAAATTTTTTGCCTCTGGCTGCTTTTTCTTTCAAAAATTATAGCAACTTTTCTAGCCAAAAGCAATGATATCAAGATAATTGATAAGAAAGACAGAGCAAGGATAGCTCCATTACATAAGCATACTCTGCTTCAATGTCAGGTTCCAGGTCAGTTTCTATAAAGGGCTCCAGGTTGAATATCTGTTTTATCTCTGGAGGGAAGCTGGCCATCGCAAAGATACTAACCAAATATGGACCAGTATCCTTTATGCACACTCTTTACTATGTGGATATTAGTCCTGGTAGACAGCTTCGGCAGTATTTTTCCTTCACTCTTATTTGAAATCATCCCCCAGCCAGCGAGAGTATTGAGCACATTAAATACTGATTCTCCCAGGGCATTAAGGCTATAACCGCCTTCTAAAAGCAGCACCACCTTACCACCACAGTGTTTGTTGGCAATTTTCTTAACGATACCTGCCATCATTCCGTATGCCTGGGAAGAGAGAACCATTTCTGCCAGAGGGTCGTTGTGATGGGCGTCATAACCTGATGAAACTATGACCATCTGGGGTTTATATTCATGGCATAAGGGCACTAATATTTCTCTAAAAATTAGCTCGTAATCATCATCTCCACTACAAGAAGGAAGAGGGACATTAATAGTGTGCCCTTTCCCTTTGCTTGCTCCAACCTCATCTGCAGCACCTGTGCCCGGGTAGGCCGGACTCTGGTGAACTGAAAAGAACAGTACCCCGGGATCATTATAGAAAATAAGTTCTGTGCCATTTCCGTGATGAACATCCCAATCAACTATTAATACTCTTTCTACGTTGTACTCTTTCATGGCATAACGTGCGGCTATGGCTGCATTATTAAAGAGGCAGAACCCCATGCCCCGGCCGGGCTCAGCATGGTGCCCCGGTGGGCGGGCCAATACAAAAACATTATCCAGTTCATCCTTCATAACCTTGTCCACCCCAGTTAGAGCTCCACCTGCAGAGAGGAGCCCTACCTCATAGCTTTCTTTACTGATCACAGTATCCATATCAAGGGCATCATATCCCTGGGCACAGTAATTCTCAACATTTTCAATGTAATTTTTGGTATGAACAAATCCAATTTCTTCAAGGGCTGCCTTGCGAGGTTTTATCAACTCCAGCTTTTCTAAAACCTTCTTTTCTTCCAGGTAAGACATAACCGACTTGAGCCTTTCCTTTCTCTCCGGGTGCTTTCCTGTCTCATGCAGGAGATACCTGTCATCATAAACTATTCCCGTCCTGGTACTGGAACTCATTCTTTATTATCTCTCCCTTAACTGTCGTTTTTAAAGTAGTCAAAAATGATGCTCTGAAGCATTAGCATAAATCCTGCTGCCTTGAAGTGGATTTAGAGCTTTTGGATTTTATTTATTGTGGTTTTCTGCTGCTATGTTGATGGTAAAGGCAGTTTTATGTATCAGTTAAGCTTGGCCACCACTTTTTATAATACTATAACATATCCCCACAATAAAGTTGAATCTATATTAAACGGCAGAAAAGAATAATTTGTGGACTCATACTTTTCTCCTCCGCACAAGGAACAATATCACTTTTCTACTTATGGCCCTGCTGATACAGAGTGGGATGTGAAGCTCTTGACAAAAGCAAGGTATTAAAGTAGTGTTTATTTGTGAGCACCCCACGGGGGTGGGGCATAAATAGGGGGAATAAACTAGTCATGAAAGATAAAAAATTTACTGTAACAGGAATGACCTGTTCTGCATGCTCTGCACAGGTTGAAAAAAGTGTGGGGAAAATAAAGGGTGTTGAAAAAGTAGAGGTCAACCTTCTAAGAAACATTATGACTGTACAGTACGATGAGGCCTTGATAGATGACAACACAATCATAAAGACTGTACAGGATGCCGGCTATAATGCTTTTACCCATACTGATAATGACAAGGAAAAAGCTTCGGTTTGTAGCGCAAAACCTTGTGTCAATAATATAGGGGATGAAATTAATTTCATCAAAAGCCGGCTGCTTGTTTCACTTCTATTCTCTATCCCTCTCATGTATATATCCATGGGTCACATGTTTGGTTTTCCCCAGCCGGGCATTTTTTCAGGCTATGAAAATGCGCTGGTTTTTGCCTTTACTCAAATGCTGCTGACACTACCCGTAGTAATTGTGAACAGCAGTTATTATAAGGTGG
>CAYYWR010000156.1:0-4663 GCA_964474145.1 uncultured Syntrophomonadaceae bacterium | reverse complement strand
TGCGGGGGCAGGATTTGAACCTGCGACCTCCGGGTTATGAGCCCGACGAGCTGCCTGACTGCTCCACCCCGCGATATTTATCCTTATTTGCATTTCTTGTCTGTGTATACCTCTAACACATCCCATTTATCTCTATCATGGAGCGGGTGATGGGAATCGAACCCACGTAACTGGCTTGGGAAGCCAGAGCTCTGCCATTGAGCTACACCCGCAGCCCTGTTTTATTCTGGTGGAGAGGGCTGGATTCGAACCAGCGAAGGCTCCGCCAGCAGATTTACAGTCTGCCCCCTTTGGCCAACTCGGGTACCTCTCCATAATTTAGTGGAGCCGACGATGGGAATCGAACCCGCAACCTGCTGATTACAAATCAGCTGCTCTACCGTTGAGCTACGTCGGCCAACACAGCGAGTTAAATTATACATGCAAAATTTAAAAAAGTCAAGACCTTTAATTGCACATAATAATCCTAAATAATATTATTATAAAAATTAAAGTTTTTTATTATGAACTTTATGAACTTTATGAACTTTATGAACTCTCTCTGATTTCTAAATATTTTTCTAATTTTCTTTTAACTCTTTGTAAGGCATTGTCTATGGACTTTACATGCCTTTTAAGTTCTACGGCAATTTCCTGGTATGACTTTCCCTCAAGGTAAAGCATCAAAACTTTCCACTCCAGGTCACTGAGGATTTCCCCCATCTTGAATTCAATATCATGGTACTCTTCCCTGTTTATCATTAACTCTTCCGGATCAGTTATTTTAGCGCCAGATAAGATATCCAGCAAAGTTCTGTCCGAATCCTCGTCATAAATAGGCTTGTTCAAGGATACATATGAATTTAGAGGAATATGTTTTTGTCGGGTAGCAGTTTTAATGGCAGTTATTATCTGCCTGGTAATACAAAGCTCAGCAAAGGCCCGAAAAGATGACAGCTTGTCCCCTTTAAAATCGCGAATAGCTTTATAGAGACCGATCATGCCTTCCTGAATGATATCTTCCCTATCAGCCCCAATTAAAAAATATGACCTTGCTTTAGCCTTAACAAAGTTTTTATACTTGTTAATTAAAAACTCTAAAGCGACCGAACTTCCGTGCTTGGCTTCTTCAGCAATTTCCTCATCGGTCTTAAGATCATATTCTACAGCTAATTCACGAATCTCTTGTTGGGCATTTGACACCAGCATCGCCTCCATTTTGTTTTTCGGGATACCGTTAAGTTACGTTAAGTTCACATAGTAATTATAACTTAACTCTCAGCATATCGTCAAGCAATTATTTCTTAACCACTACGTACCCACTTGTCTAGTTTAGCTTTTACATCCTTTTTCAATAGATTATCTAAAGAATTCTTTTTAAGCAAAAATATATTTTCCGTATATTCATCCCGTATATCTTGTTTAATAGATGTGAGAAGCTGCTTCAGCTCCCGGGCTGAAATTCTACGGGCCCCACGGCTTAAAACAATCTGTTGTTCCACCCAATCTGAAGTTGCTACCAGTATATCTATATTACTATGACCCTTAAATTTATGCGTAATTTTTTCTATAACAATGTCTGCCGTTTCTCCCTCCCTGGTATAAATGATTTCAATAGAATTGAAGTTTTCCACAGTTTCAGTGCCCATGGGCACCAGGTGAGCATCGAAAACTATTGTTATTTTGTCCCACAAATAAGCATGATCTTCCAGGGCCTCTGTCAGCTTTAAACGGGCAGCCCCCAGGTCTTCCCGGGCCAAAGCCTTCAGGTCAGGCCAGGCGTTTATTATATTATAGCCATCCACCAGTAAATAGACCGGCATGGAAAAACCTCCTTTAAATAAGTCATTAATGTACCTTCTCAGCCCGCAGCCCTGTTTGACGCGATCTCTGCCCTTTCAGCCTGTGACTGCTCCTGGCTGGTAATGGAAAATATTTTATGTCTGCCTCTGGCGGAGGACCTCGTACATGAGTACTGCCCCGGCGGCAGAAGCATTAAGGGAATCTACTCTCCCCATCATGGGTATATTAACCAAATAATCACACTTTTCCCCCAGGAGCCTGCTAATGCCCCTGCCTTCGCTTCCTATTACCAGGGCCAGGGGTATCCTGTAATCCACCTCATGGTACAGGTAAAGTCCCCTGGAATCAGTTCCATAAACCCACATTCCCCTGTCCTTTAATTCCTCTACCAGGTGATTCAAATTTTTTACCCGGGCTACAGGAATATGGGCAACTGCTCCCGCCGAAGCCTTTAAAACAGCAGGTGTAACCTGGGCCGACCTCCGGGAAGGAATTACTACTCCGTGAGCGCCAGCCCCTTCTGCCGTACGAATCAGGGCCCCTAAATTCTGAGGGTCCTGAACTTGATCCATTAAAATAATAAAAGGGCTCTCCCCTTTTTTTTGTGCCCGGGAAAATATTTCTTCCAGTTCAACATAATTATATGCAAAGCCCAGGGCTACCACGCCCTGATGACTGATACCGGAAGCCAGTTTGTCTATATATTTGCGGTTTCCCCGTTCCAGGGGGATATTTTGCTGCCGGGCATAATTCTCCAGTTCTTTAATAGAGCTACCTGTAACTCCTTCAGCCAGCACTATCTTTTT
Organism: uncultured Syntrophomonadaceae bacterium; assembly: GCA_964474145.1. Classification (GTDB taxonomy): domain Bacteria; phylum Bacillota; class Dethiobacteria; order SKNC01; family SKNC01; genus PWHX01. Next base: position 2,075 of record CAYYWR010000156.1, on the reverse strand, counting down.
TAAACCAATCCCGGCTTTGAGAGCTTCTAACACTGGTTGTCTTCCAAATATTATATTTGATTTGTCCATACAGCACACCTATTATAGATTTGACGTTATAAAAACATTATATCATTTTTTACATAAAAACAAAAAAATAAAAAGGATTTTTTTTAAATCCTTTTTATTTTAATCATTCTAATTTTACAACTTCTTAAATTTTTCCCTTACTTTCTCCATCTTACCACAGGACATTTGTTTTTCCGGACAGACACCTTTAATACAGCCGGGACCTGACTGTTCAAAGAGGACAGGGGCTATTTTTCTGACTTTTTTTAACATCTCTATGGCCAGACCCCTTATTTCCCACTGGGCCCTTTCACAGCACCTCTGTCGAAAAAAATTAAAGAGCGCCCGGGCATTCATGGTATATATTATCTTGGTTTCACAGGCGTTGGGGAATATATAGCGGGCATCTTCTATGGCCTTTTTTTCTATCATGAGCAGGGTGTCTCCTTTAATCTCACCTTCCCCCATGCCGCGGCTGTATTTCTCCACAAGAATTTCCACCAGGCGGTCATAATGTTTCTGGTCCTGTTCCATGGCGTTTACAAACAGCTCCCGGGCCTGAGGAATTTCATTAATGCAGGGGGGGATAACATAATCAAACTGATCCAGCTTGACATAACGCTGAGATTGCTGGGAGTACGAGCACCCTATGCGGTGCCTTACCAGCTGGTGAGTTAAAGCCCTGCTGACCCCTTCCGCAGCAAAGGTAAAATAAACATGTTCCACAGGAGATTCGTGACCCATGTCCATTAAAGTTTGTAAGAATTTTTGTGTCCTTTCAGAGCTCAAGTTTTCTTCAACATCTTCAACCCCTGCCCGGGAATAACAAAGTTTGGCCGCCGAAGCAACAGTTTTTTCCGGCTGGGGTGTATGGTTTATAAGGTTTACCTTTAATTGTGTTTCCAAGTGGCTTCCCTCCCTTTAAAATAATTATTATAAAAGCTTGTGACAGTTCATGGCTGGTTATGGCAACAACTCAGCTGCGATAATTATTTTCTCCTCCAGCGAACACCCTGGGGGGTGTCTTCCAGAACTATGCCTTTTTCCAGCAATCCATCCCTGATAGCATCAGCCGTAGCATAATCTTTATTTTTCCGGGCTTCCTGTCTTTTCTGGATAAGGGCTTCAATTTCGGGGTCCAGCTCTTCTTTTTTTAGCTGGGGAATAAGCCCCAAAACATCTCCCAGTTCCCTGAAGGTATCAAGAATATTATTGATGACCTCCAGGTTTTGCTGCCCTTCTTTGAGGTAAATATTTGTCTCCCGGGTAAGCTCAAATAAAGCAGCAATGGCATCTGCCGTGTTAAAGTCATTATCCATGGATTCTTCAAATTTATATCTGTATTCCTTCACCTTATCCAGCATCTCCCGGTCCTTTTCATTCAAGGGGTAGCTATCTTCCTTTTCTTTCATGTCCAGGAGAGTATAGATAAGGGTATTTAACCTGTCCTGCCCTCCCCTGGCCTGCTCCAACAGCTCAAAGCTGAAGTTAATAGGACTGCGGTAATGGGCCGACAGCAAAAAGAAGCGGACAATCAGGGGATCTACCTTTTTGCGTATTTCCTTTACCGTGAGAATATTCCCCAAAGACTTGGACATTTTCTCCCTGTCAATATTGAGATACCCGGCGTGCATCCAGTATCTTACAAAGGGTTTCCCGGTAGCCCCTTCACTCTGGGCTACTTCATTCTCGTGATGGGGAAAAATCAGGTCGGGGCCGCCGGCATGAATGTCCAGGGTTTCCCCCAGGTACTTCATGGACATGGCGGAACACTCAATGTGCCAGCCGGGACGGCCCTTACCCCAGGGGCTTTCCCAGTACAGCTCATCTTCTTCTGCTTTTTTCCAGAGGGCAAAATCCATGGGGTTTTTTTTGCGCTGATCAACTTCAATTCTGGAACCCGCCTCCAGTTCATCCAGGTCCTGTCCCGTTAATTTGCCATAACCCTGGTAACTGGCAGTATGGAAGTATACGTCTCCCTCCCCCTGGTAGGCCAGGCCCTTATCAATTAATTTTTGAATAATATC
>CAYYWR010000155.1:0-4668 GCA_964474145.1 uncultured Syntrophomonadaceae bacterium | reverse complement strand
TTCGTTCATGCGTCCTGTCCACTGCATGGGATCCGCATCACTGCTTAAAGGCCCCAGCTGGACCAGGTAACTGGCGTAAGCAGGACTAACTAATTCTTCCACTACTTCCCGGATTTCCAGGGTAATAATTCTGTTCAGTTCGTCCCTGGCTGCCTGGAGTTCTTCCCGGTACTCTTTGACCTGCTCATATTCATTTTCCCTTTCCAGACGGCGGAAAACTGGTTCCAGGCTCTCTTTAAGGAGGATGCTTTTATAAGAGTCGGCAATTTCTACTTGCAGTTTATCGCTAAGCCCTGCTCCTCCGGTCCAGCCGCCTTTTTGGGCCTCTCCCTGATAATAGACCTGTGTTTCCCAGGGTTCCTGCCAGAACTGCCAGGTATAACGATCCAGTTCGTTTTGCAGCATTCTGTTGAACTGTTCCGGCGTTTTGGCATGATCCTGAATATCTTTCAGCCGGTGATACCAGTCTACGCCACTTCTTTTCACGCCGGACTCCTGATTGTAGTAGATTTCATAAGCTTTATACCAGAGTTCTTCCCTGCCTGTTATCAGCTCTTCTCTCAGTTTGGTCAGGGAATAGTCGATAGCTGTAACGCCAATCATGGATACTTTTAAGGCCTTGGTTCCCCATTTACCGATGGCCAGGCCCTGGGCCGTGTTAAAGGCATTGACTGCCATTGCCCGCTCATCACCCCGGTTGTAATCCACGGCTAGCTGGACTAAAGCCAGGGATGTTCCCACATTTGTAAATATATCTGACAGGTTTGATAAATATTCTGAACTGTAAGCGACTCCTTCCATTTCTAAAACTATACCTGTGGCTTTCAGCCAGTCGTCGATGACAGACTTCCCCAGGTTATAGGCTTTTGTATCGGGGGTCATGTTGTTTTGCATCAGCTCATTTATGACTTCCTGGTGGTTAAGGCCAAATTGGGTGGGATGACTGTATGCCTCGAAGAGGTCTGATTGTATCCGGGCATACCTGGTCTTTTCACCCACAATGCTGGCATAGGTGGAAAGATGATGGGTGGTGATAACTACCTGGCTGGCAGATTCGTCTATATGGAAAGCTACTGGCTCCCATTTGCTGGTGGCTTCGTTGTAGTAGCCAGCACCTATCAGGGAGTTGCTGCCGGGAGTGTAGGGGATGCGTATTTCGTATAAGCCCGTGTCTGCAGGCTGGTTGGTGCTGAATTTATATGCCTGTACTTCCGCTCCCTCTATGGGCCGGGGTGCAAGCATTTTGGTTACTTCCAGTTGAATCTGTGTGTCTTCTACAGCCAGGGAGGCTATTTCCAGTGTTACCCCTTCATGCTGGAAGACAGGCTGGTCTGATGTGAGGGTTTGGGCGCGGGTGCCAAAACTGCTGGCTGTGTCTTCCGTCAGGGGCCGGGTGCTTTCATATGGCACGCCAAAGTCACCGCCAAAGGAAAAATCGCTTTCCCCCGGGATGTCCGGGTCTGGCAGATCTGGTTGGGTTGAGACATCATCAGTGATTGTAAAATCCATTTTTACTGGAGAGGATAAGGCCTGGCCTGTTTGGGATGTTATGCCAAGAATATGCAGTGTATATGTTTCCCCTGGCTTGTAGTCTTCCCCGGGAATAACTCTCACTATTTTTCCTGCTGATTCCAGTGTTACTGTAAAAATATCTTTTTTACTATCCATTACATAAATTGTGTCATTATTTGCCGTTTGCGTAGCGGGAGCCTTACTAAACTCAATGCTCCAGACTTTATCAGGCTTTACATCTTCCTGGTGTGGCCAGGTCAAAAAGGAATCCGGTGGTGCAGGAACCTGCTCTTCCTGTAATGGTGTAATGAAAAATGTTTTGTCTAATTGAGTAAAATTAGTTCCCACGTCTCCACCAGCCACTAGAATACGCCCATCTTTTAATAAGGTTATGGCTGCGCGGTTAATATAATAATCTATACTATGGCTATTATTGGAAATATATACGTTTCCAGTTTGTAAGTTTATAGTTATTAATCTAATAACTTGATAGTTGTTTGAATCAGCTTCTATCCCTACTAAATAAACCAGGCTTTTATTATGATCAATCATTGGTTGGTCTATTAAAGAAAATTGTTCCATACCTGGTAAATTGATCTGTCTTAACGCTTGAAACGTTATTGTTTCGGGATCAAAAGTAAACAACAAGTATTCTTTCTTATCTGTGTTATATGCTAAATATAAATATTTTCCATTGTTAAGTAATTGTTCATGATTTGTTCTTTGAGAATCCCTCAGTCTAACATGCCATCCAGCTTCTTCTGGTATTAAATCATCTTGTAAAATGCTAATACTATTTGCTGCTGGGTCATATATTTCAACTAATGGATTTTCTAGAAGTCTTCCGGTGTATCCTGTTCCTCCAAAAATAACTGCCCTGCCATCTTGCGTAGGAAGAACAATGTTGTGTGACCTTGGCAAATTTAAAGAATCTGTTTGGGAAAATGTTTTGTCATTTAGATTTAATAGCTCGCCATAAGTATGTGCATCGTTATGAGTCCACCAGGCGCCAGCAATAAAAACATTATCGTTACTTAACGCTGTGCCTCCACCACCAGAACGGAAACGCACTGTATCTCCAATACGTGTAAAATTATTGCTAACAGGGTCAAATACTTGTGTAAAACTAAACCTTGGAACACCTGCAGTGGTGCTTCCTCCTGATATGATGTATCTTCCATCGTTTAAGCGAACAAAATTTGATGCTGCATGGGCATGGAGCATGTTTATGATTTCAAATTCCTTTGTGGAAGGATTAAATATTTCTGCTGTATCCAGTGATACAAAACCACTTCCTATGCCTCCGAATAAAATTGATTTTCCGTCTGCTAAATTGGCAACTAATGACCATGTTCGGGCTGTATTTAAAGCTGGGCCCTCTTCAAATAATGCACCTTTAATAACATCATCTTGTGGAGGTTCATCTTCTTCTATAGCTTCCCATTTGGCGTATAAAACAACATTTTCCTCAGGCATAATTAAGGTATCATTTTCGCTGTATGTTGTCCCTGTTTCATCTTCCTTTGTGTTCCAACCAGCAAAAATATAACCGTCTTTTGCCAACTCTCCTGTATTTCCAAGAATAATAACTGAATCTCCTGGTGCATAGGATCTTGTATCAACAGGAGCACTTCCTTCTGTGTTATTATTTCCATTGTAAGATAAAAAATTTAAGGCTATATCAATTTGCTCTTCTTCTATGGGGCTATCCCACAGGCGAATACTGTAAACTTTACCCCCGGAGGTAGCTTCACTGCTGGTTCTGGTATCATCAAAGAAAAATCCCAGGCGCGTTTTTCCATCTATTATGGTTGGGACAGCGTGTTGATTTGTGTCGTCTACTTCCAATTCTTTCACCGCAGTCCCGTCAACAACAAAATCGGCGCTAAAGCTGCCCTCTTGTGACCGGGTAGCAATGACATCCACTAACTGGTGATTTGGGATTGTGCTGACACCAAGAGAAGAGTGGGGATAAAACTGAAGCTTCCCTCCTCCGTAGAAATAAAAGCCGTTATCACTGGCGCTGTTTTTATAATCAATTATTTTTTTCCATGAAGGGCCCGTTTCTTCAAAGGCAAAACGTACCCCAACAGAGTAGCTTTCACTGATATTCTGGTCAATATCGATCCAGAAACCTCCTCCCCTGGGCTGGGTGGAAGTCCAGTACCAGTAGCTTCCATATTCGTCGTTGCCAAACCCGGAAGTGGCGTTGTTTCGGTTATGGCCGTCATTTTCCTGGCCAAAGGCTGTTAGGGTTGAGTTTCCCAGGCTATCTGTCAGGTTGCCGGAAAAGTCATACTGAACAATCAGGTTTGAGGTGGTCGTCTCTATTGCCGCCCCAGCTGTTGACACACACAGCAGGATTAGCAGGAATATCACCATTGACCAAAAGGCTTTTTGCACTTTAATCGACCCTTTCTTAAAATATTTTGTTTTTTTGAAGCAAGGTGCCAATGCCAGTTTACTAAATACCAGGTTATTTTTTGCCGAGTCGTTCCTTCTTGTCGTATGGTATATGCTGTGCCTGGCCTTCCCTCCTTTGTTTGATTGTTATATTTTGTTGTTAATGCTGTTGTAATACTTTTGAATTATATCTTTATTCTACCTTTATGGAAGATGTCCTGCCGGCAAGCCAGCCGGGAATTAAAAATATTTTGTTTAATAATACTAATATTTTGCAGAGTGATTTTTTCATGGTATAATAAAAAAATAATACGTATCATTTAATAGGTATTATTTCAGGAGAAGTTATTGAAGTTATTGGGAAGCAACAATATAATCTAATGGGGAATTTTATATGGAACCTGGATCACAGTTATCTTCAACATACCAGATGACTTTTATACCTGCCTGGACCCAACCCCGGTGGCTGCGCCAAAGCTGGTTATATTTAATGTCCAGCTGGCTCTTTCACTGGGGCTTGACCCAGATAATTTACATGGAAAGGAAGGGGCGGCCATCTTTTCTGGAAACCGTCTTCCGGAGGATTCGCTGTCCCTGGCCCAGGAGGCCCTTGCAGAATATAACCCTTTACACCAGCGCTGCTGGCTTGAAGGGAGGAATTGGAAAAGCCGTAAGGCTTTTTCTGATTCCGACCGGGCATATTTTGCAGAGTGATTTTTTCATGGTATAATAAAAAAATAATACGTATCATTT
>CAYYWR010000154.1:0-4674 GCA_964474145.1 uncultured Syntrophomonadaceae bacterium | reverse complement strand
ATATCTCAAAAGTACTTTATGGAAGCTGTGGACAAGGTAATGATGGGAGAAAAAATGGATAGAAAGCCGGATAGAGAAGAAATGCGCAGGATAGCAATTCACGAAACGGGACATGCTCTAATCAGTGAAGTTGTTCGTCCTGGTTCTGTCTCCAGCATTACTACTTCTTCCCGGGGCAAGGCCCTTGGCTATATGAGGCAAACTCCGGAAAAGGACCTTCATCTTTATACCAGGGATTATCTTGAAGGTCAGGTAGACATTCTTTTGGCCGGTTCCGTTGCTGAAGAAGAGATTATGGGTAGCAGGAGTACCGGTGCATCTACAGATTTTCAGCAGGCTATAGACATAACTAAACAGATAATTAGTTCTGGTATGTCCAGCCTGGGAGTAGTGAGCCTGAAGGAAGTCCCTGCTACGGTGCTTCATGATACTATAACAAAAATAATAGAAAAAGAGGAAAATAAGGTTCGGGATACTATTAATCGATATAAAGACCTGATAAAAGAGGTGTCAGAATATCTTTTGGAGCAGGAGAAAATATCCGGGGACAAACTAAGGCAATTACTTGGCATATACAGGGGCAAAAGAAAGGTAAGCAGCTAGAGAGGCTGCTTGCTTTTTATTTGCATTATATTTTTATTAAGGTTACAATTTAATTAATAAGGCAAAAATATAGTCAGGAGAATAAAAGTTGAATGCAGACACTCTGAATGAAGATAATTTGGAAAAGGCGGTTGCCAGGCTATTGTTTAAGCATGATAGTACTGTGGCTGTTGCCGAGTCCTGTACCGGTGGCTTACTGTCCAGCAGATTGACTGATATTCCTGGCAGTTCTAATTATTTTTTACTGGGATTGATCTGTTATAGCAATGAAGCAAAAATAGAGCTATTAAAAGTGCCTGAGAACACTATAAATACCACTGGTGCTGTAAGTGAAGAAACAGCCATGGTTATGGCCCATAATATTCGCAGCCTGTTTTCTGCAGACTTTGCTTTATCTACAACAGGTTATGCAGGTCCTGGAGATGCCATGGAGCCCGTTGGGTTGGTTTACGTGGGCCTGGCTGCCCCAGAAGGCACTTTCTGCCAGAGATTTAACTTCCCAGGGGACAGGAAAAGTATCAAAAAGCAAGCCAGTAACAGTGCATTAAATATGTTCAGGCTCTATCTGGAGGCCTTACCCGGAGGCTCTTAACAGAAACAAGTAGATATTTCCTGATAAGTGAAATTTCCCTTTCCAACTCATGCTAAAAGGTGATAAGATGGACTGCCGCTATTATTTTAAGACAGGAATTATAGCAGTTATAGGGATGATAGTATTTGTAAGCTTTCTGGGAAGTGTATCAGTTCCCATGAGTGCTCTAGAGCTGGAACTGGATTTACAATTGTTTAGCAAAGGATATACCCAGGTGGTTATTCCTCCTTTTGGTACAGTCAGAGCCCAAACCCACATATCTCCTTTGTTGTTTCAAATAACCCTGCAAAATGTAAACCTGGATCTTCTCCAGGAAGCTATCCCCGACTTATCCCAGGAGGAGTTTATAGGCCAACTTCAAGAACAAATTGCTACTTATTTGTATTACTTCTTTTTTAGAGCTTTAGCTGTAGGTTTTCTGGGAGGTGCTGCAGCACTTTATTTATCAGGGGTAAAAAAATTTAAAACGATTGTTTTTGGAGGGATTACAGGTTTTCTTATTATGTGCCTTATGATATTATCTGCAGTGGTTTCTTATAACCCCCAGGCCTTTATGGACCCGGAGTTTGAAGGAGTATTAAGCTCAGCTCCCTGGATGGTCAGCTTTATTGAAGAAAGCCTGTTAAAAATGGATACCCTTGGTGAGCAAATGGAGTCAATGGCCACCAGCATTTCCCGGATTTATGAAAGAATAGATCAGATAGAGCCTATAGATAGGGCTGAAGGGGATTTGAAGGTCCTCCACATTTCCGACATTCATAATAATCCGGCTGCCATCAAATATGTTACCCAGGTGGTTAACACATTTGATGTAGATATGGTTATTGATACAGGAGACATTACTGACTTCGGCACTCCCATGGAGGCAGAGTTAGTTTCCAGGATTTCCAACATAGAAGTTCCCTACGTTTTTGTCCCCGGAAACCATGATTCTCCCAAAGTTATTGAGCGTATGTGGGAAATTTCCCAGGTCATAGTACTGGAAGAAGATAAAATAAACGTAAAAGGGTTAAGCATAGCCGGGATTGCTGACCCATCTTCCCGCTCTAAAGAAATGGCTGTAGCCAGCCAGTGGACTATAAATGAGTATGCCAGGAGATTGAGAGAAATAGTAGAGGAGGGTGATCCTGTTCATATTGTGGCTACTCATCATGCGGGTATTTCTAAGGGGCTAGCAGGGGAGGTGCCAGTAATACTTCACGGTCATACCCATTCCCTTGATATCCGGCAAGAAAACAATTCAATTATAATTGATGCCGGGACGGCGGGAGCAGCTGGAGTTAGAGGGCTTCAGAGTCAACAAGAGGTTCCGTACAGTGTGGTGCTGCTGCATTTTAACATGACAGAGGAGGCCCCCAGGTTAATTGCTGCTGATATCATTAAAGTTTTTCAACTCCACAGCGGTTTCAACCTGAACAGGGTTCGGTTTACAGAAGATACAGAAGAAGATGTGCCGGAGGGAAACATACTGGAAGATAATATGCCAGAAAAAGATTATCCAGAAGAAAATTTAGATTAACTGTTTATTATTGTACGCATTACAGGAAACAGTGGAGTTAAAAATTAGATTTTGTGAGGTGGTTGGATGAGCAGCGTAAGGGTGTTTATAGCTATTACTATAGATGAAAGCATTAAAAGCAAGGTTAGTGAACTCCAAAACCTACTTAAAAAAAGTAGTGCTGATGTTAAGTGGGTAAAGCCCCAAAACTTACATTTAACCCTTCATTTCTTGGGAAATGTAGAAGAGGAAAAATTGCCCCGGTATTATCAAGCCCTGGAGAATAGTGTTTCCAGTATTTCTCCCTTCCTTTTACGTTTTGAAGGTCTCGGGGTTTTCCCGGAAAGAGGTAGCCCCCGGGTCCTCTGGGTAGGGGTTAAAGGTGGTGAAAAACAGTATATAAGGCTTCACCAGGAGCTTTCTTCATCCTTAGGACAGGCTCTTCTTTTAAAGGAAAAAGAAATAAAAAAGGATAAAATTTCTCCTCATCTGACCCTGGGAAGAGTCCGGTCTAAAAAAGGTCAGGATTCTTTAATGAAAGTTTTTAGGGAAAACAAGAATTTTTACGGTGGAGAAATGAAAATACAGGAATTACATTTTGTTAAGAGTAGCTTAACTTCAACCGGCCCCATTTACACTACCTTAAAGAGTTTCTCTTTTTAATTATAATTATTTTAAAATTTTTAAAGGAAAAAGGAATTATATGGCGAAGTAATTAAAATGCTAGCGGAACAAATGTTTCCTCAGCATAATTTTTTAACAGGGAGTGTTGAATAATGGATAAAGAAAAAGCTTTAGAGAATGCCTTAAAGCAAATTGAAAGACAGTTTGGCAAGGGTTCTATCATGAAGCTGGGAGAGTCAGCAGCAAAACTGAATGTGGAAACAATTCCTACGGGTTGCTTGTCCCTGGATATAGCTTTAGGGGTGGGGGGTATGCCCAGGGGAAGGGTTATAGAAATCTATGGCCCGGAGTCGTCAGGTAAAACAACTGTGGCCCTGCATGTAGTGGCCCAGGCTCAAAAAATGGGAGGTTACGCTGCCTTTATTGATGCAGAAAATGCCCTGGACCCAAATTATGCCCAAAGACTTGGCGTAGATATAGATAATTTATTTATATCCCAGCCGGACACAGCCGAGCAGGGGTTGGAAATAGCTGAGGCTCTAGTCAGAAGTGGAGCTATAGATGTAGTAGTAGTAGATTCAGTAGCTGCACTGGTGCCCCGGGCTGAACTGGAAGGAGAGATGGGAGATGCCCATGTAGGCCTGCAGGCCCGGCTAATGTCCCAGGCCTTAAGAAAGCTTTCCGGAGTTATTAGCAAGTCCAGAACAATTGCCATTTTCATCAACCAGCTCAGGGAGAAAGTGGGAGTATACTTTGGAAGCCCCGAGGTAACCTCGGGGGGAAGGGCACTAAAGTTTTACTCCTCAGTGCGTCTGGATGTTCGTCGAATAGAAACCCTAAAGCTGGGCAATGAAATGATAGGTAATAGGACAAGGGTTAAGGTAGCAAAGAATAAAGTGTCTCCCCCCTTTAGAAAGGCAGAATTTGACATTATTTACGGCCAGGGAGTGTCCAGGGAGGGATGTGTTCTGGATGTTGCAGTGGATATTGACTTGATAAATAAAAGTGGTTCCTGGTTTTCCTATGAAAATGAGAGAATGGGACAGGGAAGGGAAAATGTCAAACAGTTTTTAACAGAAAATGTTGAAGTTTGTGATAAAATAGAAGCAAAAATCAGGGAAGTTTTTAGCCTGCCAGCTATTACTCTTCCCTCTGTAAAAGTTAATACTGGTGCAAATCCTAATGATAGCTCTAAATCCAGCTCTGGCCTTGATAATAATACTGACTCTGATTCGAACCCCCCCCCTGCTTCTCCTGATATTTCTGTTGAAGTGGAGAAAGATTAAGAATAAAGGATGACATGTAGAGTTTCTTGACATGTAAACAAAAAAAGGGTACAATTATCAACGGATAGCTT
>CAYYWR010000153.1:0-4697 GCA_964474145.1 uncultured Syntrophomonadaceae bacterium | reverse complement strand
AGGTTAAAGGCCCTACACGACCTGTAAACATAGTAATAGTGATTAACAATTTTCCCACAGGAGATAAGTCAGGGGTTAACCCCTTGGATAAACCAACAGTTCCAAAAGCTGAAATAGTTTCAAATAGTATGCCCAAAAAGCCTGCATTCTCAGAAATTGTCAGGGTAATAGAAACTATAAATATTATTACCATAGATATAACAATTATAGAAAGAGACTTATTAATAATAACAAAGGGTAAGCGCTTACGGAATATAGATACATCCTCCTGTCCTTTGACAATTGATATTACTGCTATAATTAACACGCTGAATGTTGTAGTTTTTATACCCCCCCCTGTGGAAGCTGGGGAAGCACCAATAAACATTAAAAGTAAAATAAAGTATATAGTAGGATCCAAAAGACTATCTGTAGACAGCACATTAAAACCGGCAGTTCTGGGAGTAGCTGCCGTAAAAATAGAATTGACTGCCTTGTCAATTAATCCCAGTTCTCCTAAAGTATGAGGGTTGCTATACTCCAGGGTGAAAACCAGAAAAGTTCCCAATACCAGCAACAAAAAGCTGGTAGCTAAGACTATTTTTGAATGGAGGCTTAAATCCTTAAACTTTCTTTTTGCTTGAAGCTCAGCCAGAACTGTAAACCCCAGTCCTCCAACAAGAAATAAAAACATGATAATTCCACTTACCAGATAGTCTCCAGCAAAACCAGTAAGACTCTGAAAGTTTCCCATAAGATCAAACCCCGCGTTACAAAAAGCAGAAACAGCATGAAATACACTATAATATATGCCTTCTGCCCACCCAAGCACAGGTATGAAGCGATAGCTCAGAAATAATGCTCCTATGCCTTCAAGAATCAAGGTAAATAAAACAATTTTTTTAATCAGGCTTATTAAACCTGCTATACTAAACTGATTTAAAGCTTCCTGTATAACCAGGCGTTCTTTAAGAGTTATTTTTTTCCCCAAAATAATAAAAATAATGGTGCCCGCAGTCATAAAGCCAAGACCGCCAACTTGTATTAGTATTAAAATAACTGTTTGCCCAAACCTAGTAAAAAACGTACCTGTATCTACAACTACTAAACCTGTAACACAAACAGCCGATGTTGCTGTAAAAAAAGCATCTATCAAACTAATGCTTTTATATGTAGAAATAGGCAAAATTAAAAGAACAGTGCCAATTATAATTAAGGCAGCAAAACCAAGAACTAATACTCTAGCAGGAGTAAACCTGTCACTTTGCCTAACCATTTCAACTTCTCTCCTAAAAAATAATACTTGAAAAAGTAGAATAAAAATAAGGCCTGAGTTAGATTTTTCCTATAAGTAATAATTAATCTCAAGCATCAGGCCTTTTATTATTAATTATTAGACTGTTCTTTAGCCACCTGTACCAGCTGACTAAAGGCCTGGGCATCCCTTACGGCTAAATCAGCCAGCATTTTTCTATTAATCTCTACACCAGCTTTTTTCAGTCCATTTACAAGCTTGCTGTAGGTCGTGCCATTTTGGCGTGCTGCCGCATTAATTCGGGTGATCCATAATTTCCTGAAGTCTCTTTTGCGAACTCTCCTGTCCCTATAAGCGTAAGCTAAAGATTTCATAATCTGCTGGTTAGCCAGCTTAAACTGTTTGCTTTTTGATCCTCTAAACCCTTTAGCCAGCTTTAATATCTTCTTATGTCTGCGTTTTACATTAGTGCCCCTCTTTACTCTAGACATCTCCTACACCTCCTATAAAAAATATCGTTAATATACTAGTTTATTTTGGCAGTAATTTGTTTACTCTTTTCATGTCTGCTGCACTAATCAAATCTGATTTTTGCAGCCTTCTCTTTCTTTTAGCTGACTTTTTTTCCAAGAGGTGACTTTTAAAGGCTCTAAATCTTTTTATTTTACCTGTTTTGGTTTTTTTAAAGCGCTTGGCAGCCCCTCTATGGGTTTTCATTTTTGGCATTTTTATCCCCCTTGTTTTGCTTCGGTGCAAGAATCATTATCATATTCTTACCTTCAACCTTTGGTCTCTTCTCTACAGTACAGCAATCATCCAGGTACTCTGCTATCTTATCGCAAATCTGTCTCCCTAATTCGGCATGGGTAATTTCTCTACCGCGAAACATAACCGTAACCTTAACTTTATCCGCATTATTGAGAAAGCGCCTGGCGTTTTTTACCTTAACCTGCAAATCGTGCTCTTCAATATTGGGGCGAACTTTTACTTCTTTTACTGTTATTATGTTTTGCTTCTTACGGGCTTCTTTTTCACGTTTACTCTGCTCATATTTGTATTTACCATGATCCATTATCCTGCATACCGGAGGTTTTGCATTAGGGGCAACATTAACCAGGTCCAGGTTTCTCTCCCGGGCAAGCCTCAAAGCTTCCTTTAAAGGCATTATCCCTAATTGCTCTCCTTGAGCATCTACTACTCTTACCTCTTTAGCCCGTATTTTTTCATTAACCATCAAATCTTTGCTAATCTTATATCACCTCCTGTTAAATACCGGAATATTTTTTACTTATACTTTACTTTTTACTTATAGATTAAATAGATTAAAAAAAAACAGGTGAAAACCACCTGTTCGTTGCATAGTTAACCCAGTAACAGCCCATGGCGTTTCTTAGGCGTTTCTTAGGTGAGAAGCAGTGGCTCCTTCTTTCCTTTTAAATGTATTTAGTTAAAATATCTTATAAAAATATATCACAAATGATTTTTAAAGTCAAACCATATTTGTTTTTCCCCGGATTTCCTGAGTTTGATTAGCCTGTAGTATATTAAATGATTTTAGTTATTTTGTTTTGACTTGATTTCACCCTTAACCCTTTCTAAAAACTCATTTAAAGGCTGAGGCCCCAGGTCTCCTTCTCCCCTTTTTCGCACTGCAACCTGTTCTGTTTCTTCTTCCTTATCCCCTACTACCAGCATATAGGGTATTTTTTTAACCTGGGCTTCCCTGATCTTATAACCTACTTTCTCATTTCTATAATCCACATCCACCCGCAGACCTTCTTCTTTCAACATTTGGGCTATTTTATCTACATAATCTATGTGCCGATCTGCAATAGGTAAAATGACTACCTGAACAGGTGCAAGCCAAAGGGGAAAGGCCCCGGCATAGTGCTCAATTAACAGGGCAAAAAATCTCTCTATAGCACCGTAAACAACCCGGTGAATCATTACGGGACGGTGTTTCTGACCATCCTCGCCAATATAGAACAAATCAAATTTTTCAGGCATTTGAAAGTCCAGCTGGATTGTCCCACACTGCCAGTTTCTTTTCAAACAATCCTCCAGAATAAAGTCAATTTTAGGTCCATAAAAGGCTCCATCACCCTGGTTAATTTTAAAGTCAATCCCGTTTTCTTCCAGAACCTCCCTCAGGGCATCCGTTGCCATTTCCCACATTTCCTCAGAACCCATAGATTTTTCTGGCTTTGTGCTCAACTCTACGTGGTACGTAAAACCAAAAACCTTATAAAATCGGTCCACTAAATCAATGACTTTTTTTATCTCTTCTTTAACCTGGGAAGGCAGCATAAAAATATGAGCATCATCCTGGGTGAAATTCCTTACCCGCATTAGTCCGTGAAGAGTCCCGGATAACTCATGGCGGTGAACCAGTCCAAGCTCCGCTATGCGCAGGGGAAGATCTCTATAACTATGCATACTGGTATTATAAACCAGCATAGCTCCAGGACAGTTCATGGGCTTGACTGAAAAGTCAGCATCATCAATTTTAGTAAAATACATGTTTTCTTTATAGTGATCCCAGTGGCCGGACTGCTCCCACAACCTGCGGTTTAGTATGACAGGAGTCTGTATTTCCTGGTAACCAGCTTTTCTATGCTCATCTCTCCAGAACCTTATTAGTTCCTGAGTTATTATCATACCCTTGGGATGGTAAAAGGGAAATCCGGGAGCCTCTTCGTGTAAGCTAAACAAGTCCAGCTCCTTGGCCAGTTTGCGATGATCTCTTTTTTTGGCCTCCTCCAGGCGGTTCAAGTATTCTTCCAGGGCAGACTGTTTGGGAAAAGAAGTTCCATATATCCGCTGCAGCATGGGCCTTTTTTCATCACCTCTCCAGTATGCCCCCGCCAAACTTAATAGTTTAACTGTCTTAATTCTACCTGTAGAAGGAACGTGGGGGCCAGCACACAGGTCGATAAATTCCCCTTGCTTGTAACAGCTTATAGTTTCTTGGGGAGGCAGTTCCTCAATAAGCTCAACTTTATAGCTTTCTCCCCGCTCTTTAAAAAGGTCTATAGCCTCTTTTCGGCTTAATTCTTTTCTTTGAATGGGCAGGTTTTCTTTAATGATTTTCTTCATTTCTTCTTCAATTTTATCTAAATCTTCAGGGTTAAAATTGTTTTCCAGGTCAAAATCATAATAGAAACCATCCTCAATAGCAGGACCTATTCCCAATTCCGCCTTCTTATCCAGTCTCTGCACCGCCTGGGCCAGGATATGACTGGTGCTGTGTCGATAAATCCTGGCTCCTTCAGGGTCATCAAACCCAATAATGTTTAACTTGACATCTTCCTGTAAAGGAGCTGTCAGGTCTATAACTTCTCCATTAACCCTGGCCGCTACAGCCTCCTTTTTCAAGCGTCCACCAATCTGGTTAACTATTTCTTGAGGAGTTATTCCAACAGGTAGCTCCTTTTGTGAGTCATCAGCCATTATAACTTTTATG
>CAYYWR010000152.1:0-4702 GCA_964474145.1 uncultured Syntrophomonadaceae bacterium | reverse complement strand
TTTGAACGTTTAGAAAACTATAAGTTAAAGCAAAGGCTGATTGTCTTAAACGGTTTAACCGGCACGGGAAAAACAGAGGTGATCAAAAGATTATCATGCAGGTGGCCTGTCATTAACCTGGAGGAGATGGCGGGGCACCGGGGTTCTGTCTTTGGGAACCTGGGAATGGCTAGACCCAGGAGCCAAAAAGACTTTGAAGCACTTTTATGGCATTCATTGCACCGTTACAGGGAGGAGCCTTTTATAATTATTGAAGGGGAGGGCAGGCGTATTGGACCTGTTTTTACCCCTCACTTTCTAACAGAGGGCATAAAAGAAGGGATTCATATCCTTCTCCAGGCCTCCCTGGAAACCAGAACAGAGCGTATTTTGAAGGAGTATGCAAATACAGAAAAGGAACTTATAATTGAGCAGGCTGCTGAACCTGTAAAGTATCTGGAAAGAAGGCTGGGCAGGGAAAAAGTGAATAACCTTCTGGAACTGCTGTCCAGAGGCGACTTCTATAACGTGGTCAAAATCCTCTGCCGGGATCACTATGACTGGAGATATGCTGAGTCAAAAATTGGAATTAATGTCTTTGACCTTGTAGTTAATTCCCGGGATATTGGGTGTGCAGTAGAAGAGATAGAGTTATTTATAAAAAAAATTTTAGATGAAAACAGCCTTTCTTTATTACAGGAGGAAAAAGAAAAAAATGAGTCAATATGAGAAGCTGGCCCAAATATATGACTACCTGATGCTGGGCATAGATTATGACGAATGGGCGGATTATGTTATTTCTATTGTCAACAAGTTCCATGGCAGTCCTGGCAAAGTTAAAAATGTGGTTGACCTGGCCTGTGGAACGGGCAGTTCCTCCCTGTCCCTGGCAAAAAAAGGCTTCAAGGTAACGGGAGTAGACCTGGCACCCCATATGCTGGAGGTAGCCCAAAGAAAAAGCCTGGAGGAGAAGGCGGAAATAGATTATATTGAGCAGGATATGAGAAAACTTAACCTGCCGGAGCCTGCAGATATGGTTGTAGTATACCAGGATGGGTTAAACTATATGACAGAGGAGGAGGACTTGAAGGAGGTTTTTAACAGGGTTTATGCCCAGTTAAAGGAGGAAGGGATGTTTATTTTTGACATTAATTCCGTGGATAAGACTTCCTCCAATCACAGCGAGGTTACCTGTTATGACGAAGATAGAATGACCCTTATTTGGGAATCATTTTATATCATGGATAAAGAAATCTTTGAAATTTCCTTAACCGGTTTTTTAAAGCAAAGGGATGGTTACTATGAAAAGTTTCAAGAAACTCATCGGGAAAAATACTATCCCCGCCGGCTGGTTGTTAATTTCCTTGAAGGGGCAGGGTTTAAAGTTCTGGCTGTATATAAAGCTTTTACCTTTGACGAGGGGAAGGATTGGGACAACAGCTTGTTTTATGTAGCCCAAAAACCATAAAAGGGAAAAAAGAAAGGTGGTGAAAGCCAGGTGTTTAATATTGTACTGGTTGAGCCGGAAATCCCACAAAATGCCGGAAATATTGCCCGCACATGTGTCCTGACGGGAACTCCTCTTCACCTGGTAAAACCCCTGGGCTTTTCTTTAGATGACCGTTATTTAAAAAGAGCCGGGCTGGACTACTGGCAGTATCTCAAGTTATTTATTTATGAAGGCTTTGAAGAATTTGAGAATAAAAACCGGGATAAAAATAAAAGATTTTTTCCGGCTACTATAAGAGGAGAAAAAAATTACAGTAATATATCTTACAAAAAGGATGATTTTATAATATTCGGCCCGGAAACCCGGGGCCTGGATCCCGGGATACTGGAAAAGTATAAAAATAACTGCATGCGCATTCCCATGACGGATATACCCCGATCCCTGAACCTTTCCAATGCAGCAGCAGTAGTACTTTATGAAGCCCTGAGGCAGCTGGATTTTCCCGGCTTAAAATAGGGAATAATTTAAAGGCCTTAAATAGCAAGAGTAAAAAACAGGATTTTTAAGATGTCATGTAGAATGAATAAGAATATATAAGCATGCTACAAGCTACAAGCATGGGCATGCACATATAAGCATTTACAGATAGTTGCAGGTGAAAAAGAATGTATAAACAGAAAATATTACAGCAGGGGGGTAAAATTAATGAATGTTTATGACAGTGTTCATGCTCTGGCCAAAGCTTTAAAGGAGTCTGAGGAGTTTAAGGATTACCAGGAAGCTAAAAAAAAGCTGGAGGAGGATGAAAAGGCCAAAGAAATGCTGGTAGACTTTAGAAATTATCAGCTCCAGATCCAGCAAAAACAGTCGGAGGGGAAAAAGGTAGAACAGGAAGACGGTGAGAAGCTCAAAAAAATGTTTGATGCTATTAATCTTAACTTAACGATAAAGGAATATTTATCAGCAGAATACCGTTTTGGCAAAATGATGGCAGATGTGAGCAAAATTATTGGAGAAGCTATAGGGATTGAGGAATTTGAGGAAATAACAGGAACCGGTAAAAAGCAGGAACTATAACCGACCCGCAGCTTTAAGGTGTTGACATTGATTTACACATCACCTGACAAAGAGGTTAAGGCTTTAAAGCTTTAGCCTCTATAGTCATTCTTTTGAGTATAAAAGCTATACACTACCTTGAGGGTGGCCGCAAAGGGTATGGACAGTATTATTCCCAGAATGCCAAAGAGGGTTCCTCCGATTAATATTGCTACGATAATAGTAAAAGGTCTTATATCTACAGCTTTACCCAGAAGTAAGGGAGTAAGAGCAAAGGCGTCAATAGACTGTATAATTACATAAAAAATAATTATTACTATAAGCCCGGGGGTGTCAGGGGAAAGACTGATTAAAACAGCAGGGACTGCGGCGATATAAGGTCCAATATAGTAAATTATATTCATCAGACCTGCGAAGACACCCAGGACAAAGTAAAAGGGCATTCCCATGACAAAAAGGCCAACACCTGTAGCAATCCCTACGATTCCACAGCGGAGAAAGTTTCCCCTTAAATACGCACCAACCTTTTCATCCAGTACTGCAAAAAACCTGGAAAAATCATCCCTGTAATTAGAAGGGGCTGCCATGATTATACCCGCCTTAATTTTTGCCAGGTCTTTTAAGAGGTAAAAAACCAGGAACATGATAATAATAAGTTCTGTTAACCGGGAAAAGAAAGCCAGAGTGAGGGAGGTTACCTGATTTAACAACTGCTGTATATTTGCTGGCACCTGCTGCACTATGGAAGTTATTACCTCTTCAAACTGGGGGTACTGTATTATTTGAATAGCCTCCAAAAGGTAGGGCTGTAACAGAACTATATACCTGGGCAAGAGCTTGGAAAGTTCCACAACTTCATTTAACAATATAGGAATTACCAGGTAAAACATCAGTATGATAAGGGCCAGAAATAACAGGAAGGCTATGGCAACAGCCAGCCAGTGGGGAACTCTATTTGCGGTTAAGAAATTAACAACAGGGCTGATGGAGTACACAATAAGAACAGAAATGATTACCAGGTTAATCACCCATCGAACTTCTCCCATGAACCATATCAAGCTGACAATTAGCAGCACAGTAAATATTATTTTTAAAGCCAGTTTAAATTCTTTTTCCACCTTTCAAGCCTCCATTACCTTTCAAGCTTCCATTACCTTGTCCCTATTAAAGTTACCCTTAACTAAAAGTTACCCTTAACATTATAATATATAAAACATGTCAAGGCAAAAAAAAGGCAAAAAAATTAAAAGCTCGTGGCAATGTCACCTGCCAGAAGGGCAGAGGGTCAGCGCCTTTTCAACAGCTAAAGCAGCAGCAACTGTTATATATCCTTTTCCTCCAGTTCCGGCTGGTGCTCTGCCTCCAGATAGAAGATTGCCTCCCGGGCAAATATTATGGACCTCACCTTAATTAAATAGCTTTTCCCCTCCACCTGGAAAATGCGGTTATCTAAAAGCTTGAAAACCAGCTCCGGGTTTGTTTCGTCAGTTTCCTGGCCTATAAGGTCCCTTACAATTTCCCTGACCTCCTTTTTTAACTCTAATTCTGTAAAAGAGTCCTTAGAGTTTTCATTTTCAGGAAGGAATACAACTTTAATATCCTGGATAACCCCGGTATTTTGATGGTTCCACTTTTCTTCGTATCCCCTCAGCCTTTCTAGAGCCTCATATATTTCCACCCTGAGCCTTTCCTTTTCATAGTAAAGGCGGTTAAGTTCCTGACCGGCCAGGATTTGCATAAAAAAAGATCCCAAAAGTATACCCAGCCCAAACCAGGCTATCTTTTGCTTCATGTTCATGACAATAACTCCCCTCCAGGCTCTGCTTAATCTCCCCCGGCCAGAAATAATATTACAAGATATCCCAGATGGGCCCCGTAAAAAGCGCTGAGAATAAACAAAAACTGCTTTATGACGTTGCTTATTTGGCCGTCCAGAAAACCTGTTTCAATAACCTTTATAGCCACAAAAGTTCCTCCAATAGCTGAAACCAGGGCCCAAATTTTTAATTTTTCTGCCAGATCCAGCATGACTTTCAAGGGAGGGTCCTGGCAGAAAATAGAACCCAGAGAACCTATCAGTGTTCCGCCTAAAATTACCCCCAGGGCTATAAAAAAATTATAAATTAACGTATGGATAAATTTTTCCAACCTTTAAAACCCTCCAGACATATTAAAATGTGACATTTTACTGTTGACCGACTTTAATAATGGCTATAA